>NZ_WMDZ01000004.1 GCF_021735935.1 Sulfitobacter sp. M39 | reverse complement strand
GGTTGATTACCGGTGTCTCTCCCTTGATGACCGCTTCAATGAACGTTGCTGTGACATTATTATAGTTAGGCCGCGCACATTCACCGAAGATATGTGGAAGGACCATATTGGTGTATTTGCCACCAACTTGCGATAACACCTCGCCGGCAATGCGTTTAGATCTCCCATATGGTGTTTCATTCACGGCGTGTGTTGAATTCGCATAGACAATTTGGGGTGTAGCTCTGACAGCTTTACACGCCTCAGCTAATCGCATCGCGATTGCGGGGTTCGCAGTTTCCACCTCATTATCGGGAGCACGATTTACCCCCGCAAAGTGAAGCACAGCTTGAGCTCCGTTAAGCGCCAAATTTAGGGCTGCATCGTCGTCAAATGCAGTATGGTCTAGCGCAACGATATCGTATGGCTTTGGTTCGCCTTTGAAGTCGGCCGCACAGTTAGCGGCATGCAATCGAGCATGCGCATGCCAGCCGATTAAACCACGGGCCCCAGTGACAACAATACGCATCAACGTGCTCCGTTCCAGCTGTCCAATTCGGCCTGTATTTCGGGAAGGGTGAGAAGAAGTTCTTTTACCCCGTCGACATCAAGCTGTTGCGTATTGTGAGAATGATAGTCTTCTAGTTTCTTTGTTTCAGCTTCGCCTTCTGAAAAATACGGTTTGTAGTTGAGATCTCGCGTATCCAGAATGATCCGGTAATAGTCGCCCATATCCTCCGAGCTACCAAGCTCTTGCGCACTTGCAAGCGTTTCGTAAAGCTTTTCAGCGTGACGCCAACCGATCACCTCAACCGGGTGATTGGGGACATTAAACAACTCAGTCAAGGCGGCTACTAGGTCAGCGATGGTGGACGCAGGGGCTTTCTTAATGAAGAGGTCGCCCTGATTAGCATGTTGAAAGGCATGATGAACCAGAGCGACACTGTATCGTAGCGGCATCAAGAACCTTGTCATAGTTGGCTCTGTCACTGTAATCGGATTTCCAGCTTTTATCTGCCGTAGGAAAAGCGGAATAGCAGACCCCCGTGAGTACATCACATTGCCATACCGTACGCATGAAATGATCGTATTGCCTTTTGGACCCAAAGTTCGAGCAGCTGCTTGCGCCGTTTTTTCCATCAATGCTTTCGTCATACCCATGGCGTTCACAGGCAACACCGCTTTATCAGTCGACAGGCAAACCAGACTTTGAACTTTTTCTGCAATTGCTGATCGGATCACGTTTTCAGAGCCGATTACATTGGTAAGAACTGCTTCATGCGGAAAAAATTCGCAACTTGGCACTTGCTTCAAGGCCGCAGCATGAAAAATAGCATCGACGCCCTGCACGGCTCGATCAACCGCCCCACGATCTCGAATGTCTCCAATATAATACCGAACTCGATCGTCCCGCAGGTCGTTCCGCAGCGCATCTTGTTTCTCTTCGTCACGACTTAAAATCCGGACCTCCTCAACCCCATCCGCCAAAAGGTCGCGTAGCATAGTTTTGCCGAAGGAACCTGTCCCTCCGGTAATCAGTACGCGATTGGGCTTTTGCCGTAACGGGGTGTTCATAGCAGATACCTTTATAAAAATTGGATGATCAGATCCATCTGATGATAATTGAAGATCCCTAAGCGAATTGGCGACGTCAGTTGCACTGTGAAGTTTACATAAGCCAATACTGGACGCCATTTCCCAGCCTTGGGAATAATGCCAACTATAAGTTTAAATAATACTCTATTCGTTCGCATTTTCGCGTGGTCGGTATCCCGAGCGATAGAAGTGTGTTAACTATGTTTGCGAGCTAAACGTTACCCCTTAATCAGCCCCATGCTTTCCAGCTTGAGCAGCACCTGATGGGCGCAATTGTCGACGTCGACATTCTCTGTTTCAACGCGCAGTTCCGGGGTTTCTGGAACGTCATAGGGATCTGAAATCCCTGTGAATTCCTTGATCTTGCCTTCACGGGCCAGCTTGTACAGACCCTTGCGGTCGCGGCGTTCGCATTCCTCGATGGAGGTGGCGACATGCACCTCGACGAAGGCGCCAAAGCTTTCCACGTCTTCGCGCACGGCGCGGCGGGTGGTGGCGTAGGGCGCAATCGGCGCGCAGATGGCGATGCCGCCGTTCTTGGTGATCTCGGAGGCGACATAGCCGATGCGGCGGATGTTCAGATCGCGGTGCTCTTTGCTAAAGCCCAATTCCGACGACAGATTCTTGCGAACGATGTCCCCATCCAGCAGCGTGACGGGACGGCCGCCCATCTCCATCAGTTTAACCATCAAAGCATTGGCGATTGTCGATTTCCCCGAGCCTGAGAAACCGGTGAAGAAGACGGTAAAGCCCTGCTTGTTGCGCGGCGGCTTGGTGCGGCGCAGCTCTTCAACCACCTCGGGGAAGGAGAACCATTCGGGGATTTCCAGCCCTTCCTGCAGACGGCGACGCAACTCGGTGCCCGAGATGTTGAGGATGGTGATGTCATCCTTGTCTTCGATCTCGTCAATCGCTTCGTATTGTGCGCGCTCGGCGACCCAAACCATATGTTTGAAGTCGACCATTTCGATGCCCATTTCTTGCTCATGGGCGCGGAACAGATCCTGCGCGTCATAGGGGCCATAGAAATCCTCACCGGCAGAGTTCTTGCCGGGGCCCGCGTGGTCGCGGCCCACGATGAAATGGGTGCAGCCGTGGTTCTTGCGGATCAGACCGTGCCAGACGGCCTCGCGGGGGCCGGCCATGCGCATGGCGAGGTTCAGCAGGCTCATCGCGGTGGTGGCGGCGGGGTATTTGTTCAGCACGGCCTCGTAGCAGCGCACGCGGGTAAAGTGGTCCACATCGCCGGGCTTGGTCAGGCCGACAACGGGGTGGATCAGCAGGTTCGCCTGCGCTTCACGCGCGGCGCGGAAGGTCAGTTCCTGGTGCGCGCGGTGCAGGGGGTTGCGGGTCTGGAAGGCCACGACCTTGCGCCAGCCCATCTTGCGGAAATAGGCGCGCAGCTCGTTCGGCGTGTCGCGACGCGCCTTGAAATCATAGTGGACGGGCTGCTGGATGCCAGTCACAGGGCCGCCCAGATAGACGTTGCCCGCGGTGTTGTGCAGATAGTTCACCGCCGGATGCGCGCTGTCGTCCGCGCCAAAGACTTTCTCTGCTTCGCGGGCCTTGTTCGGGACCCAGCGGTCGGTGACGGTCATAACCGCCAAAATCACGCCTTCCTGATCGCGCAGCGCAATGTCCTGCCCGATCTCGAGCCCTTCGGCAAACTTTTCGGACACATCAAGGTTGATCGGCATCGGCCACAGCGACCCATCCGCCAGACGCATGTTTTCGACAACACCGTCATAGTCTTCTTCGGTCAAGAAACCCTTAAGAGGGTTGAAGCCACCGTTCATCAGCAGCTCTAGATCGCAGATCTGGCGCGGCGTCAGGTCATGGCTGACCAGATCGCCAGCTTCCACCTTCAGCTTCTGCGCCGAGTCGTAAGAGACATAGAGTTCAGGGATCGGAGCAAGGTTGGGCGTTTGCATGGGCGTCTCGCAGTATTCTTTTGAAAAATTACATTTTGGTGGTTCGGAGTGAAGATTAGTGTTGCGGCTCCCAGATATGTCAAAGCCTTAGGGTACGACAGGAAGCTTATTTACATTACTAGGGCAGCAATCAACCCCATAAATATCGCGTTTTTAGTTTGGTGAGTTCAGTGCTATTCAAAAAATACAATCGAATAAATACGTCTAAGGCTAGAAAATAATTAAATATGCAAAGGGCCAAGTGGTACTTGGAACGCCATACAGAAAGCATGATTGAAATTATCGTCCAAACTAACCGAATTGAAAATATTACATTAGCCTCCTATGGTGCGAGGACTTCCCTCTTGCACGTGATAGCCCTCAACCTTCAAGGCAATCAATCTTCGAAGCCGGCCAGTATCAGTATCTATAATTGATTTATTCAGTTCTCGCACCATTGCAGCCACTTCAATTTGGCTCAGCATTCCCTCCTGCGCTCGGAGGATCTTCGCATGGGGTGTCGGCAACAAGCTGTCGTCGTCGATCAGCAGCTCTTCGTATAATTTCTCACCCGGCCGCAAACCAGTCACCTTAATCTCGATATCTCCCTCCCCCGTCTCCGAATCCTTAACCTTCCGACCAGAGAGCGTTATCATCCGCTTGGCGATGTCGATGATCTTCTGTGGCTCCCCCATGTCTAGCACGAACACATCGCTACCTCTAGCATAGGCACCAGCCAGCAAAACCAGACGCGCGGCCTCTGGGATCGTCATAAAGAAACGCGTGACATCCTTATGGGTCACCGTGACCGGCCCCCCGCGAGCGATCTGTTTTTGGAACAGCGGCAGGACAGACCCGGACGACCCAAGTACGTTTCCGAAGCGCACCATGGCAAACTTGGTACTAGCATTACGTGTCTGGACATCCTGCACCACCAGTTCGGCCATCCGTTTGGTGGCTCCCATGATATTTGTCGGCCGTACGGCTTTGTCGGTGGAGACCAGAATGAAGCGCTCCAGCTTCGCCTCGGCGGCGGCTTCCGCAACGACTTGGGTGCCGAGCACATTGTTACGTGCGCCTTCTAGCTCGTTTTCCTCGACGAGGGGCACGTGTTTATAGGCCGCGGCGTGGAGGACAATCTCGACCCCCTCCTCAGCAATCACCCCAGCGACGCGCGCCTTGTTGGTGACCGACCCAAGACGGCTGACAATAGGAATCCCCGTGGCTTTCGCCTCGGGCTGCAACTCCTGATCAATCGAGTACAGCTGGAACTCACCTTGCTCGAACAAGACAATCCGCGCCGGGTTACAGTTCAGAAGCTGCCGACACAGCTCGGACCCAATCGAGCCCCCTGCCCCGGTCACCATCACAACGCGACCGGCATATGTCTTTGCAATTTCTGGCGTATCAAGATCGACCTTATCGCGGCCCAAAAGCTGATCCGGTGCGACCGTGCGCAGGCTATCAGCCAGTCCTTTGCCAGACATCAGGTCCACATAGGACGGCAGCACCTGCACCTCGACTTCATAGACGCTGAGCTTAGAGATCAACTCGTCCCTACGCTTCTTGGCCATCGATGGTACGGCCAGCAGAATTTGTTCGATATCGCGCGCTTTGACCAGCTTCCCTAGTTTAGAAGGATCATGAACAGGCAGCCCTGCGACCATGAGACCGTGTAGGTTTGGGTTGTCGTCGATGAAGAACACAGGCCGCGCTTCGCTGGCCTGCCTCAGGGCGGCGGCCAATTGGATACCCGCGGCCCCTGCCCCGTAAATCGCGACGGGTTTGCGGTTACCGCCGCGCTCTGACAGCCAACGCAGCAGGTTCAGCCCCACCACGCGCGCCGCGACAGCGAAGATGCAGAAGAACAGCCCCAAAAGAAGCGGTACGGACCGCGGCGCCGACAGCTTCAACCAATAACTGAGCATCACTGCACTGAAGGCGATCAATAGCGACGCTACGCCGATATTTGACATGGAATGGGTATCAAAAGCGTTAAGCTTGATGCGGTGGAGCCGCAGTGCCCAGATGATACCAACACCCCACATCGAAATTACGGGGAACAGCACCCAACTCTCCGAGATCGGCATCCAGGGCGTGCCCGTCCCGTACCGGAAAGCAAAGGCGCAATAGAGAGCAAGAGGGACGAGCATGCTGTCGACGGCCAAAAAAATGGCCCGCTTTTTCGCCCTCGAAAGGTCGTGAATACTGTTCATGTGCATGGCGATAGTTTTCTATGAATATAAAAAGTCTTTGTAATGTGCAGAGGTTACCAATTTATGGGCGTTTCACGAAGGTATTTTTGCGAATTAGCAGCCGGCAGGTCAAGGTCTGGGCCCTTGCCTTGTTGTGGCCGCAAGATATTGGCTATTCCCCCCCCCACGAAGCTATATACAGAGACACGCGAAAAGGGAATAAGACAGATGCTGCTGGTAAGAACGCGCCGAAGTGCCCCGATGAGAAGATTGTCCATCCCGGCATCATAGGGAAGATTCGTAGAAATGGCCTGGATGATCAACAGATCGTCATACTGCTGATCATTTTTATGGTCGCACGGCGAACATAATCCATAAATCCATGTAATGATTTTACATTATAAATTGTCAGCTGACAATTTCACAGTTTGTCAGAGCCGTCAGCATAGCTTGCGGTGAAAACACCCCATCGCTCGACATCTATGTCAGCCGGCGAAGGGCTGCGGATGGCCTTGGCTTTGTCAAGCATACGTAAAATAGTAACCGCTTCTGCCTCGCCTGTAGAACGTTTGCATTGATACTGCTCAGCAGTCGATCCTGAGAATAAGTCCGATTTTGTGTTGCATCAATCTATTGACTGCCCGAGCATCAGTAAACCTTGGCTTGCCGAAGTGCGTGCGTTTAGCATCGATCCATGGTGATTTCGCTTCAATCCTCAATACTTCACCAGTTGTATAGGTCGTAAAACATAAGTGAACACTGACGTAAGATTGCTGTACCAGAAGGTTTTATAGTCTCGTTCTTGAATTAGGTTCGACGCCGGCGTAACGTGGCCGTATGGATCACACATACCACCACAACCTGAGCTCCCGAATATCCGACTGATTACTAGTTCGGTATCTGGGAGTGCCTCGGTGGGACACGGGATTTATAAACCCTTTTAACAGCAGATTACTGTGTCGTCGGCGGTTCAATTCCGCCCATTCCTACCAATACCCATGTGTGAAATTTTGCACCTGTTGCGCTGCAGCCCAACGTATATTTTGGTCAACGCCAACTTCCCGTCGGATTCGATTGGGCCATTCCTGATCAGTGTTGGGCTCCGACTGTGCGGATTACGATAACTAGTGATGGCGGCAAACATTGTCGTCAGAATCTCGCTTCGTTTTTACAACCACCACCAGATCAGTTCGGCTATCATGTTTGGCGGAGGGGACGAGATCCCTAAGGCTTCCCGTCTTTGGCTAAATAGATACGGTGCTTTAACGTCGACCCCGAAAGCAAAAGAGTTGCCAGCCGTCATCGGAAAGAACTCTTTTAGAGCCTGCAAAGGGTACTCGGCTCGCTCGACAGATATCCAAAGGAATCGGACATTCAAGAAGAGTGCCGATTTAAATATGTACATAAAATACATCTTGTGTTTACTTCTGCGTGCGCAACAAACTGTTGAATTCTTGCGAGATCATAAATAATAAGTCGCTGATATCTAACCGTTTACTGCTGTTACGAACACTCGGCCTCAACGCTCTCAGGCCGCTCAACAGTTTACCCTAGATTAATCCGCCATATCTGTTAATGTTCCTCAAACAATAAAGACTTGAGGGCATCAATGAGCGGGATTCGAGCTTCCCAGAGATTTGAAGTCATGTCCAAGCGACTGGGTAACCGGTTGCATGAACATGCGCAGGAAACCTTCCCACCGGACGCCCAGAAGGGCCTCCGCCGCTTCGCTATGCGGGAAGCAGCGGAGCTGCTTCGCATTAATCAGAACACCTTTCGCCATCATGTGGCAAACCTCGAAGGCTTTCCCGAAGGGATTTTAGAGGGTGGCAATCGCCGTAGCTTCTCCGCAGAGGAGATGGTCGAGGCACAACGCGTGCTTCTTGAGACCGGAAGGATCAAACCAGAAGAGCATCCGCACAGAAAAACGGGAGAAGCTTGTCAGGTTTTAACGATCTTCAACCTAAAGGGTGGCTCCGCCAAGACATCATCTGTTGCTCACATCGGGCAACTATTGGGACTGCGAGGGTACCGGGTCTTGTTGATCGACCTTGATAGCCAAGCTAGCCTGACGAATCTGTTCGGTGTTACGCCCGAGCTTGATCCGGATATGCCAACGTCATACGATCTGATCAAATCCGATGATCCGCTTCCCGCGGCAGAAATCATTCGCAAAACGAACTTCCCGACTGTCGACCTGATCCCGGCATCCATGGACATCATGGAGTACGAGTTCGAGGTCGCACTGAGCTTCAGAGAAGGCACCACTACGTTCCATAGCCGCATCAGGGATGCACTTGAGCCAGTCTTGAGCCAATATGATGTGGTACTGTTTGATACCCCACCGCAGCTGAACTTCTCGGTGATCTCGGCTCTTTTTGCATCGACTGGGGTACTGATCCCGCTGAACGCCTCTATGCTTGACGTCATGTCGCTTGCGAGCTTTTTGGCGATGGCGAGTAACTTGATGGGCGTAGTCGAGACGCATGCCCCCGAACACGGGCTGAACTTCGTAAGACTTCTCATTACACGCTACGAAAATACCGATGGGCCGCAGGTTCAAATTTCGTCTCTGCTTCGGACAGTGCTTGGAGATGCGGTGCTATCTGCTGAGTTCCTCAAATCAACTGCCGTGGGTGACGCTGCAAATACTCAACAGAGCATATTTGAGGTAGAACCTCGCGACGTGAACCGCCGAACATACGAGCGCGCGACCGAATCCGTGTCTCGCGTGACAGATGAGGTCGAACGAGAAATCCTCAAGGCATGGGGGCGTAGTGATGGCACGTAAAGTCTTCGGAAATTCCCTAAAGAATGCTATGGATGAAGCGACGCCTTCGGAAGAAAATTTGGATACAAGCCGCACGAGCCCGACCGTAGCTCGCGCACAAGCATCCATTCTTGAAGAAGATAAACACGCCACACGGCTGATAGACCCGAACGCCATACAGATGTCCGCGGTCATGGATCGCATCGATCCCAGCGATGGGCTGGATGATCTTGTCTCGTCGATCCGTGAGCACGGTCAAAAAGTTCCAGTTTTGGTTCGCAGAACCTCGAATGGACCCCTTGAGATTGTCTATGGTCGCCGCAGGCTTCTCGCCTGCCGCGAACTTAGTCAGAAGGTGCGCGCAACGGTCATGCAGATGACCGACGAGGAAGCACTCATTGCCCAAGGTGTAGAAAACAATGCCCGGCAAGATCCATCGTTCATCGAAAGGGCTCTATTTGTAGCCGGCATCATTCGGGAGCTTGGGAAGACAGACGAGGCACGTAAGAACGCTCAGACCGTAGCGTATCGGGCACTTCAGATAGATGAATCGCTTGTCTCACGGATGAACCGTATCGCGACAGGCATTCCTTCTGAATTGATTCAGGCTATTGGACCTGCGCACGGCGTTGGTCGACGGGTCTGGGAAAAACTCTTTCGGTTGTGTGAGAAAGACGGCGCAAGAGCTCGCGAAATTGCCACCAAAATCCCCCGCGACTTACCAGGCCCCGATCGTCTAGAAGCAGCGGTTACTTTGCTAACGGCCACCAAGCCATCGGCTCCCTCGGCGCACCCCGACGAGCGCGTGAAGGTCGGGCGAAGGGGTAACCGTATCACTATCGACGCTGACGCAGATCTTGCCCCACGTGTGGAGGAGGCTGTGCGCAAGTTGATAATTGAGCTTCTTGACCGCGGTCAAGATGGGCCAGAGTAACAACCCCTCGTCTTGACCGCGGTCAAGACGTCAAAAAACCACGAGCAGCAAACGAAAGGAGGACCGGCTAGAAAAAGAAAGACCCCCCGAAAGCGATACTTCCGAAGGGCCTCAATTAGTCTCGACACCTAATTGATACCTCCTAATCGAATCGATTTCAACACCGCTGGCGGTGAACGGGGAAGCTTTTTCTTCCGAAACACCATGAAACATCGAAACAAAGCACGAACCGCCTTGGCGGAACTGACAGACTTGCCCTACCCTAACCCATACGAACTGTTAGGCCCGGTTCGCATTTTGAGAAAACAGCTCGGCCTTACGACCAACGACCTAGCCGTGTTGACCGCCCTCATTAGCTTCCTTCCCCGTGAGAAACGTAGAGGTCTGGATAGCCAGCACATTGCACTTACCGTCGTCTTCCCATCGAACGCTTCGTTGTCGGAGCGGGCCAATGGTCTTGACGAAAGAACACTTCGTCGCAGCCTTGGGCGCCTCTCAGCGGCTGAACTAATTGAGCGAAAGAGTTCTGCAAATGGGAAACGCTTCCCGCTACGATATGGAGGTGTGATTAAGGACGCCTTCGGCATCGACCTTAAGCCCTTGATCCAACGATACGACACTCTCTCAATGCAAGCGTCACAGCTTACCGAAGAACTCGAGCATCTACGGTCACTGAAGACCGAAGCATTAGCACTCCGTGCGTCTCTCCTTCGGCAGACAGGCCTCGATGAAGTAAAACTCTCTACCTTACAGATGTTTAGAAATATACTGCGTCGAGCGACGTTGACCGTGGACGCAGTTCTAAGCATTATCTCGGAGCTCCGAGCTATGGGCGCCGCCACTGAGGCCTGCTACGGTGAGAAGCACACCGTAGCAAATGCTAGCGCAGACGAAAGTCTACAAGCTGTCGAACAGCAGTCAGGTACACTGGATCCGGGCGGACTGACCGCCACAAACGGACAAAATGTCCGGCACATAGAGTCTACAAAAAAAGATATTAATAAGATTGCTATTAAAGCAACGGGACAAGATAAACAAACGTCGCAAACTCAGGCCAAGATGAACCGTGACCCAGAGAAAATGGCTTGGGAAGACTTCACCCATGTAGCAGGGCTTTTCCCAGTCCCTCCTCACTCAGGGGAAACCCTTAATCGCATCCTGTATGACCTCGGTAAACTGCTTAGAGTGGGACAAGATAGATTGAAACGTAGCATCCAAATGGCGGGCGCAGGCAAACTGCTTCTAGTTTTCGACTACTTGCTAGCCCGCTCAGGCACGATCAAGCACCCCGATGCCTATTTTGAAAAAGTGCTATGCGCACAACTTGACCGCATATGAGTTTCTTGACCGCGGTCAAGAAACTCCACGGCGTTAGACGGCATGTCAGTTTAAGGTGACCGAAGGTGATTGCTATGGTGGGTCGCTACCGGGATGGATCATAGAGAAGATCCGGTCACCACTCTCCAGGCTAAGTTCTGTTGAATACCAAGGCATACGTAAGATCGAAGTTCTTATGATCCATTCTACCTTGCTGCACATATAGGAAAAGAAGTAGCTTACACTAAAATGTCTTAGGGCTTTTGTATCTTTACGAGATAATTTTTACAGGGGCGTACTGCCCGCTGCAGATGTTGAAGGAGCATCCCAAATTTGGATGCGACGTCCCTGCCCCTTATAGGAACTACTATCCGATAAGGAATAACGGTAGAGTACCTAATAGCTTCCCCCATTAACTCTTGGTGGTGTATTTCGGTAGTCCAAGTGCACTTGAAATGCTGCGAACGAGATATACCAGTGAAACATGGGTTCTGCTCCCGTGCCCATAGGATGGACCGCGGTCTAGCTGGGTAAAGGCATTATTTAATTCCAAGGTCCGACGGTGGGGCGATAAAAGCCCTCGACTCCAACATTGACGAATGAGCCCTTTCAAATCCCGAAAATTTAAATCTCAGTTTAATCCTGCAGAGATAATTTGACCGAGCATTCAAGAACAGAATGCAGTTTCAAATTTCTCATACAAGGAAATACCATGACCAACGACTTCAATATCTCGCCAAAAACAACCCATATTGAGTTACCGAAAACCCTCGTGCTTGTCCTCCCTGGCGGTATGTTCGGATCAGCAGAATCCCAATTGGGGCGTAAGGCGCGCGAATATCGCAACGCAGTTGCTGAGGAAATACTATCACACGACGGGCACTTTGCGGTGATCGATGGCTTTCTATCGGATGAAATCCAAAGCGGGTTTGACGACGTAATCGAGAAGGGGCTGTCCAATGCTATTCTCGCTGCCGAGCGCATGGGGTATCCGAATTCGATTTCAGCAGTTCGTATGTATGGTTGCGACACGGGCGAGGTAGCTTATGATGGCTGGCAGGAAAATCGTTCATATTGCCTGGATGAATATTTCGATGGGCCAGATGACGCAGCGGAGTTCTTGAGTAGGCATCTCAAAACTTCCGAGATCACGGTAACTGGTGCTTGGGCAACACTAGATGACAGCTCCGGTTGCGTGAACGGGGTTGCACAAACTCTTAGATCCCTTATGCCACACACCCAGGTGCGGATTAGCGAGACAGCGATCTTCGAAGAATACGCAGATGGAGAGCTCGACCGAACAACAGTCTTCAATACTTTGACATGACACTGGCCAATTTCCACGCCCTAAATGGTTGATGATCATACGCCGTACAGGGCATTAAAAAACTATCTGACAAAGTCCAGCAAATGCGGTGTTAGCATTGGTGGACTTTACTCAACTATCAAATCTCTTGTACCTGGCGTCTTCCTTTATGCACCTATGGGTTGAATTTAAATTGTTCCGCCTTAGTAAACGGAACTCGAAAACGCGGAAATTTAGTGAGCATCGGTGTAATCACGTAGCGCAAACTTGCGTGATTATAGCCTTCGGCTGGTTCAGATTTATGTTCCTCCATCGCTGACGTGCCAGGTCTTGTACTGCACTGCTCTGTTAGTGCGACATCTACAAAACCCGTCTTATCCTCGTTGGAGCCAGCCACACACTTGGGACGATGCCACTGGTAGCTTTTTACTTTGTGTTAATGGGTCGTGACAATCTCCTACCAAGAGGGGGAGTTAATATGACCCAGGCTAATGATCTCAATAAATCACCATTTAAAAAGCTAAAGCTTGAAACGGCAAAACTAATCTTGGCAGGTTTTCGGCGACCGGTATACGCGGGCGTTTTGCAGCGTCATCCAAAACAAGCGACCTATGCATGCGACTTGCTGCTGGATGCCATAGGAAGAAAAATCCAAGTCAAAGTCGCAGGTGATTTGTCGAAGAGTTGCATGTGCTGTTGTGCCGCGATTCATGGAGTACCCTATTTGAACTCACCGCTGACGCTGGATCTGATCCAGGAATCATCAGCTTCGTTCCCGAGGTATTTAGTAGGGGAGATTGCACTAACCCCAGCAAGGCTTCGGCTCACTCTTTTGCCGTTCCTCGGAAAATCTGATGACCGGACTTGGGTCTGTGTTCTTGAGCATTGGACGGACAAGGCATGCTGATATGAGTGCAGATACCTTTCTAAATTCATCGATCTTAAAGGGGCGCGCGTCGTCGCTTAGTGCTTGGGGCTTTGGTCTTCGTATTAACAATCCTCACCCGACGACCAAGGGTGAACACTATGTGCAGAATGCCAATCATATAATTGCGGAAGGCATTTCAGAGAAGTCGGCCTCAAATGCTAAGGCTCTGGCGAAAGTTGGTCAAAGTGCCGCGAAGGCAGCGCTGACATGGTGACTGGCTTTCCGATGAAAAGCCAAAAAGATGCAGCCGCTGCCATAGCGGTGCGGAACCCAACGCCTTCGGAGCGCTTGTTGTCCAATAGTTTGATCGCATACGCATTTGCGCAAGAAGCGAACCGCTTGTACGCTCCCGAAGACCTCATTGCTTCCGGTACGTGGCAGAAATATGAAGTGCGCGCTGCAGCTCTTGCTAAAAAAAGCCCGCGCGACAATCCGTATGAGGCCTTCCTTAGAATCGATAGGGCAGGGGGGTGGGAGACCGTTAACACCCGTCAAGCCCACAGATCTGCCTTGGTACGCCTAGCTGCGCAGTCGGTAATCGAAGGTGCTCCCAGATTCTGGAAACACTATATCTCGCAAAAACCAACAGAAAAGGCGACACTCCAACTCAACGAATTGCTTCGCAAAAGCGTCGATAGTGCGTTGGTTGCCAGATTTGTGGCCGCGCAACGCCCGCTTAATAAGACTGAATTTGATAGTTTTCGGAGCGCGGTGGCATTTCTTGTGGCCCAACCCCCGGACCCATCACATCAAGCGCTAAGAAAATATAAATTCGATCGATCGGCTAAATTCAGAAGAAAGCCCAACGCCCAAATTGCGTCGTTGCGTGCGCTCAATCAGCATCAGGATCGTAAACGCAAATCGGACCCGACCTATTGTTGGCTGGACACTTACTGGCGGTTTGTGCTGGCTGATGACAACACTGGCGATTTGCAGCGGGCAATGATTGCGACATTGATTTTGACAGGCAGCCGGCCGGTCGAATTTTCATGCCGTTTTGGCATTGAGGTTTCGCTAGCGGATGTTGATGCGGAAAAAAGGCTTACGTTTAAAATTCACGGAGCAAAAACGGCCACGAAAAAGGAGCTATCGGTAGAAGCGAAGGGGCAGGCAATACGCCAGATCACCTTGGGCTGTCACAGTCCTGAAGCGCATTGGCTACACCGCCACATTTCGCGGTCCGGTGAAAACAATTTAGTGTTGCGTCAAGCGGGGGCTCCGTATTCATCATCTGGAAAGGTGCTATCGATAGCCGAACAGGAACGGCTATTGACCAATAGTCTTGGGAAACGCATCAAGAAAATTGCTAGTCGCGCGTTCCCTCGTCTCAAGCATAACGTTACACCATATGTTTTTAGGCATGCATTCGCCGACGCTTTGAGGACGGAAGGGCGATTTGATGAACAAGTGAGAGCTGCGGCCCTAGGACAGCAAAGCACGCGTACGCTAGGGCATTACGGTGGGTCAAACCGGCGGAAGAAAACACAGTCGGTACGATCCCGACAGATTGTATGTATTGAAGCTAGCAGCCCCGTCCGAGAGTATTCCCGAAGCTTCCCAAACGATGATGAAACGAATTCTCGCCCAAGGTTGTAAACTGTAACGGCCAAATTAAGCCGTCAGTGCCCAACATTTTTCCGGGTCCGCCTTAGGGCACAACATTCTCTCGGATAAATGCAAACCATATTCAGCGCATCGCTCCAGAGTCCACGGCTGCCTATGGGCATGTTGGGTTTGTCTAAAATTGGGAGCAATGCGCTCTGTAAATTAGCTAATGCAATACTCTCCGCCTGGTCCAGCAGGCTATGAAAGCCGGGTTCTCAGCTATTGCAAAGAGAAGGCTGCTTCGCCTAAGGATATGACGGAAATCGCCTAGATAGATCCCATATGTAACATATTGTAATGTGAGTAACGTTACAATGTGTTACAATTTATAATGATAGACAGTTAAGGGCAGGAAGAAATGGCAATTAACCAACAGCGGGTTTTCCAAGCGGCTGAACAATTGATCGAGCAGGGCACTGAGCCGACCAATAGGAACATTCGGGAAGTGCTTGGTGGTGGGTCACTTGAAACCATCACACCGTTACTCCGAGAATGGAAATTGCTCCAAGAGCAATCGGCAGACATACCAAACAGCGTTAACGTGGCCATGGATCATACTTTGAAGCGAGTATGGATCGAAGCAAAAGATCATGCAAAGCGTACCTTCGTTGGGGAACGAATGCTGTTGGAAAAACAGATATCAAAGCTAGAGGATGAGCTTCGACTGGCTGATGAAGCCAAGGAAAAGACGGATGCGGATATCGCCAAGCTTCAGGAAACAATCAAAGCCGGTGAGGCCGCAGCTGAATTAGCGAAATCACAATCGGCGGAGCGTATTGCTGACCTGAAAAGTGCTCTTTCTGAGACGAAGGAAGAAGCGAAAGAGGCAAGAACAAGTGAACGGGATTTGAACAAACAATTGGTAGCATTGACGAAAGAGGCTTCGGAGCTGAGGGTTCTTGCCGATAAGGCGCAGGCAGATGCAGACCATGCCAATGCCAAGCTGAGGAGCGGCGCAAAGTAGGCGAACCCTCGCCAGATGGGTCTTGTTCGCGGCCACAGCTGGCAGGAATGCCCAAAGATAAAAGTATCTATCTCCACCTCTGCGTAAAAATCCCCCAGGTCCGTTAAAACTCACCGGAACCAATCCCCGCAGCGCGTGTTAACTCTTCGGAAATAATGATCACGATATCAATGCTTTACCGGTCTCTTCAGCACTGGTGAAGCTTCCCATTAACCATAGCTAAAGGTGTGAGTATGCAGACCAGGAATGACGCGATGAGTGAGCTTTGGCGGGTGCTGAGCGGGACGCAGGCGGCTTATGAAACGGCGCTGGATGACCTTGACGATGGCGCGGGTAAGGATTTGGTGAACGAGATCACCGCCATGCGTAAGGAGAATATCGCTCAGGTCGAGAAATACCTCTCGGACGCAGGCATCGATACGAGCGCGCTGGAAGAGCCAGAGCGGGTTTACTCCGCGCTGGATTGGACCTCGGCCGGGATCGAGGGGCCTGATGGGGTCGAGGCGCAGGTGCGCAAATACGAGGCGGATGTGCTGGACGCCTACGACCGCGCGATCGAGCCCTATGCCGCAGGGGATGCGGAACTGCTGTTCCTGACGCAGCAATATGAGGCGCTGAGCGAAAAGCTGGGTGGGCTGACGCCTGACCGCGCGGCGGCGTGATTTTGTTGAGCAGGTCAACAACCTGCGCAATTTGAAACAACTTGTGGCAGCCTGATGCGGATCGGGCTGCCATTCCCTATGGGGCCGCCCGGCCTGATGATGGAGGAGCATGGCAATGATATCAGCGATCGTTGGCATCTGTTTATTGCTGGTGGTGACGACGGATGTTGTCATGTCGACGCTTGGGGTGGGGGCCAATGGCCCGCTCGCGCCACGGGTGGCACGGGGGACGTTTTGCCTTGTCCGATGTTTGCCAAAACAGAATTGGGTGCATCGTGTCTGCGGACCGCTTGTGGTGGTCAGCATCGGGGCGGCTTGGATTATCTTGATGTGCCTCAGCTGGACGCTGATCCTGTCGGGGCAGGCGGGGTCGGTGGTTTCGCAAAGCTCGGGCGCGCCGGCGGGTGTGCTGGAGAAAGCGATCTATGCCGGGCATTTGCTATCGACATTGGGCGGCGGCACTTATGAGAGCAGCGGCGCGCTGTGGGGGGTGGTGGCGACGTTGATCGGCGTGTCGGGGATGGTGGTGCTGACCTTATCCGTCTCTTTCGTTTACTCCACGACCCAAGCAGTCTCCACCGGACGGGCCATTCTGGCGCTATCCGATGTACACCCACCCGGCACGACGCAGTTCAGCCAGATCCTGGTGCCACAACTCGCCACGCTGGTCGCGCAGATCAAGGCCATTCCCTATGCGCTCTATTTCAGTACCGTGCGCGAAGAACGGCGTCTGCCGCAGAAGCTGGCGCAGCTGAGAGAGCATCCGGAGATGTCGGCGCAGGATCGGCGCAACCTCGACATTCTGCTGCGCGAGCTGCCGGGGTTGGAGCATGTGCCGCAGGATCAGTTCGACGAGACATTCGAGGAGTGGGCCAAGGGCTACACCCTGCGCCCCGAAGAGGGGTAAGCGGGCCTATAGCCCGCCGTGGTCGGATTTCAGATCTTCGCCCTGCTGGTGGATCACCATTTTCTCAGCGGGATAGGGTCTAACAAGGCGGAATGCGTCCTCTGCCGGTCCGGTCAGCCAAGCCTCGTAGTCCTCAGGGGCCAGGATCGCGGGCATCCGGTCGGGGTGGGTGTCCTTCACCAGTTCATTCGGCGTGGTCGTGATCATCGAGGAGGTGGTGAGCTCGCGATACGCTGTCCCGTAGTTGCCCGCAAAGCTGCGCCAGATCCCGGCGAGGGCGAAGGGCGGGCGCGGGGTGTCGCCGGTCACGCCAAACCAGACATAGGTCGCCGGGTTGCGCCCCTTCGCCTCGCAAAAGCTGGAGGCGGGGATCAGGCAGCGGCGTTCAGTAAAGCTGGCTTTCCAGAAGGGCGAGCTGCGCAGCTTATCGTCCCGCGCGTTGTTCACCGCCTTGGGCTGGATCGGCTTGCCAGTTTTCTTGGAGGTTTGCGGCAGCACGAACCCCCAGTGCGTGTTGCACAACACGCGGTTGCCATCGTCATCCAGCGCCACGATGGGCGCCGTGCCCTTGGGAAAGATCGCTGTCAGTGGCTGCGCATTGCCCAGCTGGTCTTTTTCGGGGCGCACTTTGAACAGTTGCCGCATGAGGGTCGGGGCGAGGGTATTAGCGTAGAGGTTGCACATTTTCGGCGCTCCGTTTCCGGCTGTGAGGGGCTCAGGCGTTCTACCCATACCACAAATTATGCAGGACATTCCCGTACGGCGATCTAGTTCAACCTTAGGGACACGCAAGTTTACGCGCATTAGAGACGAACAATAAGCCATAGGAATGGAGAGAGCATGACCGACCCCACGTCAGATAACGGCGAGATAGAGACTGATTTCGAGGTCGGTCAGGACAATATCGACGGCAGCCTTGGCCCCATAGGCTTTGACATTCACAACCCTGTCTTCGTGATCTCGGGGATCACCTCGGTGGTTTTTGTGCTGCTGACGATGATCTTTCCTGATCAAGCGGGGGCTGTCTTCCTCGCGGTGCGTGATTTCGCCACCACCAAGCTCGACTGGATGTTCATGATTATCGTGAATTTCTTTGTGATCTTCTGCATCGTGCTGATTTTTCTGCCGATGTCCAAGGTGCGTTTAGGGGGCGAGGATGCGGTGCCGGAGTATTCCTACCCGGCGTGGTTCGCGATGCTTTTCGCCGCCGGTATGGGGATCGGGCTGCTGTTCTTTGGCGTGCTGGAACCTGTCTATCACATGAACGTCTCGGGCCCGCTTGGGGTGCCGTCGCCCATTGCCGCTGACGGGTCGATCATTGCCGAGAATGTAGAGGCTGCCCGTGCCATGGGGCTGGCCGCGACCTTCTATCACTGGGGGCTGCACGGTTGGGCGGTATATGCAATCATGGCGCTGGCCTTGGCGTTGTTTACCTATAACAAGGGTCTGCCGTTTTCGATCCGGTCCTGTTTCTATCCGATCCTTGGTGAAAGGGTTTGGGGTTGGTCCGGCCATATCATCGATATTCTGGCAGTCTTTGCGACGCTGTTCGGCTTGGCCACATCGCTGGGTCTTGGGGCGCAGCAGGCGAATGCGGGCTTTAACTTTGCCTTCGGGCTCGAGATTTCGACCAATGTGCAGGTGATCATCATCGTTCTGGTGACGGCTGTCGCACTTGTCTCGGTCTGGCGCGGGTTGGACGGCGGGGTAAAGGTGCTGTCCGAGCTCAATATGGGCGTCGCGATCCTGTTCTTCCTCTTCGTGCTTTTCGCAGGGCCGACGCTGATCGGCCTCAGCGGTTTCTGGACCGGCCTGATCGCCTACACGCAAGAGCTGATCCCACTGTCGAACCCCTTTGGGCGAACAGATGATGCCTACCGCGAGGGGTGGACGGCGTTTTACTGGGCCTGGTGGGTCTCCTGGGCGCCTTTCGTTGGCATGTTTATCGCGCGCGTCTCTAAAGGGCGCACGGTGCGGGAGTTCATCGTCTGCGTCTTGCTGATCCCGTCGCTGATCATCTTTGTCTGGATGGGCGTCTTTGGCGGGATCGCCATCGACCAGATCCTGACCTCCCCCGAGACTTCGCTGGTCAAGGCAAACGTCATCGACAGCTATTCGCCCGAACTCAGCCTCTTTGGCATGTTGAACGAGCTGCCGTTTACCAAGACCGCATCGACCATCGCGATCGTGCTGGCGCTCGTGTTCTTTGTGACGTCCTCGGATTCCGGCTCGCTGGTGGTGGATACGATCACCGCAGGCGGCAAGATCGACGCGCCGGTGCCGCAGCGGATCTTCTGGTGTGTGGTCGAAGGGCTGATCGCCATCGTGCTGCTGATCGGCGGCGGCTTGTCGGCGCTGCAAGCAGGGGTCACGGCCACTGGTGTGCCGTTCAGCATCCTGATGCTGGTGATGTGCTACACGATCTACAAGGGTCTGCGTAGCGAACCGCGGGGGTGAGAACGTAAACCGGCGCGTCTGTAGGGGCGCGCCGGTGAAGCCTTAAGATCCCATCCAGTTCGGCAGGATGGTGGTGATGATCGGGAAAGCAAAGAGGATCATGATCGTAATGACCTCCAGCAGGACAAACCACAGCGCACCGCGAAAGATCTGGGGCAGGGGTGTTTCGCGATCAATACCGGCGATGACATAGCAGTTCAGCCCGACCGGCGGCGTGATGAGCCCGATCTCGCACATCTTGACGGCGAGAATGCCGAACCAGATCGGATCAAAGCCGAGCGATTGTATCGTGGGGAACATGATCGGGATGGTGATGACCATCATCGAGAATGCATCGAGGAACATCCCCAGAGGCACAAAGACCAGAAGCAGCATCGCCACGATGAAATACGGCGGCAGACCAGAGCCGACGACCGCCTCGGCCAATTGGTTGGGCACCTGAATCAGCGTCAGGAAATAGCTGAAGACGGCGGCGCCGATCATGGTGAAGAGGATCATGACGGTGGTGTCTATGGTCGACCGGAAGCTTGCCACGATACGGCCCAGCATACCGGGCCAGCTGGGGCGGTGCATCAGCAGCATGATCAAGGCGACAAAAGCACCGACGGCGCCCGCCTCTGTCGGGGTGACGAGGCCCAGATAGATGCCGCCCATCACGACGATAAACAGGACCATGACCTGCCACGCCTTGCCCGTTTCGCGCACGGCCTCGCCCCAGCTGGCGCGTGGGGTGACCGCATGGCGCATATCGCCGCGACGGGCGATGAAGTAGATCCCGACCATGAACATGATCGCGGTCAGCAACCCCGGCAGGAACCCCGCGACAAGCATCTTGCCAGCCGAGGTTTCGGTCAGCGCGGCATAGAATATCAGAAGGACGCTTGGCGGGATCAGCACACCCAGCACGCCACCAGCCGCGACTGCGCCGGCCGAAAGGCTGCCTTGATAGCCCGCCTTCTTCATTTCTGGGATCGCGACGGAGCCCACGGTGGCGGCAGTGGCGACGCTTGACCCCGACGTGGCCGCAAAGCCTGCGCTGGTCAGGATCGCTGCCATCGCCAAGCCACCGGGCAAATGCCCGACCCAGCGGCTGGCAACGTCAAACAGCTTTTTACCCACCTGCGCATGATGCGCGAAACTGCCCATCAGGATGAACAGCGGGATGATCGTCAGCGTGTAGACGGCGGTGGTGGAGTATGAGATCGACTTGAGCCGCGTCATCAGAAACGCGAAATCTTCGACCAAGACGATACCGACGGCGCCGGACAGCGCCAGCGCGGCAAATACCGGCGCGCCGAATGCCATCAGCAGAATGATCAGCGCGACGGCGATATAGGGGGCAAAGGACGGATCCATCGGGGCTTCCTGACGTCAGTGAAGATCGGGCGACGCCTGCTTTGTCTCAGCAGGCTCCCCGAAGAGAAAAAGTTGAAGGGATTGGATTGCCATTTGGATGCAGGCGAACCACAGGCCCGCGGCCAAGCTGGCCTTTGTCCACCAGATCGGGATCTTGACGTAACCCCAGCGGAATTCCCGGATAGAGACGGAATAGACCGCCTCATGCGTGGCGGGGATCGCCAGCATCAGCAATGCCAGCGCACCGACCGCCCAGGCCAGCGCGACGACACGGGCGCGGGCGGCGGGGGAGAGCTTCTCTGTCAGGACGGTCACGCGGATATGCGCATCGTCCCGTTGGGCCCATCCCGCGCCAAGAAAGACGACCATCACCAGCGCCAGTTCGGTAAATTCAAAAACGCCGGTGATCGGGCTCCCCGTGAGGGCACGCACCAAAACGTCAAGCGTGGTGCCAAACACAAGGAATGCGAGAAACAACATGGCGACCGCACCAAGTGCATCGGACACGATTTTCAGTAAACTGTTGATCGTTTGCATGATTTAATCCTTCGCTAAAATGCGATCGCCCCCAGCCGATTACGATGCTTGGCTGATCTCGTAAGGGCGTTTCAGCGTTGCTTCGGCGTCGTACTTCTTGATCGCGGCATCGATCAAGGACTGCATTTCTGCGCCATCGATACCTGCGGGTTTCGCGGTATCCTCAAGCCAGGAATTCACCTGCGCGGGCTGGACCAGATCCTTGGCCATGGCCTTTTGCTCGTCAGAAACGGTGCTCAGCGTGACGCCTTCGGCTTCAGCGGTTTTGACATAGGTGGCAAGCACATCTTCGTAGATCGCGCTGAACTGGCCGCCATAGATGTCATCGACAATCTCGTCCGAGATCTTGCGCACGTCGTCGGGAAGCCCGTCATACACCCGCTTGTTCATGATGGTTGCAGCAGGGGCGTGGGGGCCGTCGCCAATATCGTAGAACTGCGGCGCGATTTCATGCAGCTTATAGGCGATCGCGGTCACGAAATCGAACCCGTAGACACCGTCGAGAATGCCACGCTCCAGCGCTTGATACACTTCGGGGGCGGCCATGGCGACGGCCGTACCGCCAAGCGCTTCGACCACATCGGCAGAGACACCGTAGGCACGGATGCGTTTGCCTTTGATATCTTCCAGCGAGGTGATCGGGTCGCGTAGGATCAGCGGCGCGTAGTTCCAGTTGGTCCAGTAGAGCACTTTGGAGCGGTGACGATCTTCCCATTCCGCGCGCAGCGGGTCGAATTGGTCGTAAACATCGCGGCAGACCTTTTGAAGCGCGTCGGCGCGGTTCATGCGGAAATACCATTCCAACCCGCGGGTCACGGGCAGTTCGGACTGGTAGTAGCCGGGCGAGATCAAGGTCATCTCGGATGTACCGTCGCGCACGGCGCCCAGATGTTCGCCCACCTTGTTGAGCGAACCGGACCAGTAGCGGCGGATGGAAACTTCGCCTTCGGTGCGTTTTTCCAGCTCGTCCAGATACCAGCGGTCGATCCACGACGGGCCTGCGGAATCCGACACGTAGCTGTCGAACTTCAGCGATGTTGCGGCCAGCGCAAGCGAGGGGGCGGCCAGCGTAAAGACGCCCGATGCGGCGGCGGCACCGGTTTTTAGGAATGTTCTGCGTTTCATGTTTCTCTCTCCCGATCTGCGCGTCAAAGGCTGACGCGCGTTGTTCTGCACCGCGGCTTAGGCCTGATGCTCTCCCTCCAGCTCTTGCGCAATACGTTCGCGCAGGCTGGTTTTCAGGACTTTCCCGTAGCTGTTCTTGGGTAGATCCTGAACAAAGTGGTATGTCTTCGGCTTCTTGAACGACGCCATGCGGCTTTTGCACCAAGCATCAAGCTGCGGCGCGTCGCAGGGGACATCACCTGTTGCGACGACAAAGGCCACGACATCCTCGCCCCATTCCGGACTGGGCACACCGATCACCGACACTTCGGACACGTTTTCATGGGCCAGAAGGGTCTCCTCCACCTCCCGTGGATAGATGTTTGTCCCGCCTGAAATGATCACATCTTTGGACCTGTCGGTGAGGGTCAGGAAGCCATCGGCATCCATCGACCCTAAGTCGCCCGTGCGCAGCCAGCCGTCGACGACGGTATCTGCGGTGGCCTTTTCATTGCCCCAATAGCCTTTCATCAGCGCATCGCCGGAGACGACGACCTCGCCAACCGCACCCGCGGGCAGGGGGCGCATATCGCTACCAACGACCCGCACCTGCACGCCCGCCTGCGCAAACCCGACCGACCCGCGCCGCGCATCGGCGTTGGGGTGGGCCGTGTCGGCCACAAGGTCACGGGGCAGGACGGTAATGGTCATGGGGCATTCGCCCTGACCATAAATCTGGACGAAACGCGCGCCGAAAACCGCGAGCCCTTCTTCGATATCGGCGAGATACATCGGACCGCCACCATAGATGATGGTCTTGATGCCCGTACCGTCATAGCCCGTGGCACGGGCATAGGCGATCTGGCGTTTGATCATCGTCGGGGCGGCGAAAAACACCAGGTTGTCCAGGGCCTGCGCCAGCTCTGCGATCTCGGCCGGATCGAACCCGCCGGACTGCGGGATCACATGGCAGCCACCCGCGCGGATGATGGGGAAGTGATAGAGCCCCGCGCCATGCGACATAGGTGCTGCATAAAGCGAATTGTCGCGGGCGGTGGGGCTGTCCACATCCATCGCATAGGCCAGCGACATCGCGATGAGGTTTCCGTGGGTGGTCATCACCCCCTTGGGCCGCCCCGTGGTGCCCGAGGTATAGAACAGCCAGGCCACATCGTCTTTGCCCGTGTCGACGGGGGGCGTGATCGCCGCGCCAGTCTGTGCCGCAGCGATCAGCGCGGGATCGTGGATGTCGAGTTCATTGCAGGTCTCGCCAAGCTCGATGCCGCTCGCAAACACCGTGCCGGTTTGGGTCACGACAACGCGGGCCTTGGCATCGCCGATGATCCAAGCCGCTTCACGCGGGTGCAGCTTGTAATTGATTGGCACGACAATCGCACCCATCCACAAAACCGCATGCAGGATCTCCAGATACTCAGGGCAGTTCTGCATGAACAGCGCCACGCGGTCGCCTTTGCGGATTCCCAAGCTGTCCGACAGATAAGTCGCCATGCCCGCGCTACGCGCCGCGAACTGCCCGTAGGTCGCATGCAGATCCAAGCCGCAGCGGATCGCCGGCGCATCGGGAGACACCCGTGCGGCCTGAAGCAGCCATTCAGAAATATTCATATGTAATCAGACCTTGCGCGCTTCGAGCACCGAAACATAGTTGGCCACGGCAGAGCCGCCCATGTTGAACAGCAGCCCCAGTTCGGCACCGGGGACTTGCAGATCGCCGGCTTGGTTGGTCAGCTGACGGAAGGCCAGCGCATGCATGGAAACGCCTGTCGCGCCGACGGGATGACCCTTGGCTTTCAGCCCGCCCGACAGGTTTACCGGCAGCGCGCCGCCGCGATAGACGGTGCCATCCTCCAACGCGCGCGCGCCCTGACCTTTGGGGGCCAGCCCCATCGCTTCGTAGGTCAGCAGTTCCGCGATGGTAAAGCAGTCGTGGACTTCGGCAAAATCGATATCGTCGAGTTTGACATTAGCCGCTTTGAACGCCTGCGCGAAGGCGCGTTCTGGGCCTTCGAATGCAAGGAAATCTCGGCGTGACATGGGCAGAAAATCATTCACATGCTCCGCCGCACGCAAGGCCACGGATTTCGGGAAATTCGCCGCGTTTTCGTCAGTGGTGAGGATCAGGGCCGCGGCGCCATCGGTCACGAGTGAACAATCGGTCAACCGGAGCGGCGGCGCGATCTCGGGGTTCATCTCAGACACGGTGCTGCAATGTTCGAAGGTGAACTCTTTATGCATATGCGCCAGCGGGTTGGACATGGCGTTGGCGTGGTTCTTCACCGCGATCTTCGCCATCGCGTCCAGCGGGCTGCCATAGCGCGCATCATAGTCGCGCGCGGCCACGCCAAAGACTTGCGGAAAGCTCAGCGACGCCTCCGCCGGATCATTCTGGTATCCCGCGCCGGCCAGCGCCTGCGTGACCTCTTTGGTACTGCGGCTGGTCATCTTTTCCGCGCCGACGACAAGCACTGTGCGTGCTTGGCTCGCGCGGATCATGTTCATCCCCGCATGGATTGCGGCCGAGCCCGAAGCACAGGCGTTTTCGGCCCGCATCCCGGGTTTGAACCGCAGCTGCGGATAGGCCTGATGGATCAGAGAGGACGCGAAACCGTCCGTCACCATGCCGGAGTTGAAATGCCCCAGAAAAACAGCGTCGATATCATTGGGGTCAATGCCGGATTCTTCGACCGCTTCGCGCGTTGCGGCGACGATCAGCTCTTCAAGGTTTTCTTGCAGACGGCCAAATTGCGTGTGGCCGCTCCCGACGATGGAAACTCCGGTGGTCATAATATCCTCCCTGATATGAGGATCATTTTACGGATGTCAGACCCGCAATCTATTGGTAGAAACACGTAATATGATACGTATCACTACGTAGTGGACTAAGTAGAAATGCAGATGATCGATACCTCTACCACGCAAAAAGCCTCCAGCCTCGGGTTTCAGGAATCACCCGTAGCGCAGATCATTGTGCGCTATCGCCGCATCATCGAGGCCAATAAGGCGGTGGAGCGTTTGTTCGGCTATACAAGGGCCGATCTGATCAACCGGTCGGTGCAGCGGCTTTACCCCTCGACAGCCGATTTCAACCAGATCGGGGAGCGTTGCGAAGCACGTATGCGCGAGACGGGCGATACGCATTATGAAGACGAACGCTTTATGCAGGCGTCGGACAAGACGATCTTCTGGGTGCAGGCCAAGGGGGCGACCCTATCCCCGCAGGATCCGTTTTCACTGATGATCTGGTCGTTCGAGAAGATCGCGGACAAGAGCTATCGTTCTGTCGACCTCAGCCCGCGGGAACGCGAGGTGGCGCATCATCTGGTTAACGGTCGCACTTCGCGCGAGATTGGCGAGGCGCTCAATATCTCGCACCGGACGGTCGAGGTGCATCGCGCGCGGCTGATGCGGAAGTTCAACGTCAAGAATACCGCCGCATTGGTGTCAGAGATTGTCCACGCCTTCTAAGGCCGACTACCCCGCGTCGATGTCATCCAGCACGACGGCTCCCGCATTCCCTTCCGTCACAAACACGTTCCGCGCCAGTGGGAACTGGTGCGAGCGGCTTTCGAGGAAATGCATCAGGTAGCCGGCGGTGTTGGGGAAAACCATGAGGTCGCCTGCTTTGACGCCTTGGGGGAAGGACATCTTGCGCCGTGTCAGCCATTCGCTTTCGGTGCAATAGGTACCGGCGAGGTAGCCTTCGATCGCCTCTTTGGGCGGACCGGGGGCGGGGACCATCAGCGGGTCGAGCGCGAATTCGGCGAAGCCGGAACGGGATTGGGTGCGGTTCATCTGCACGCCGATCACGGGGGTGCCGGCGCTGTCGCGCTTGCAAAAGGCGACACGGGCGAGCGTCATGCCGCACCCATCCAGCAGCGACCGACCGGGCTCACAACGCAGGGAGATATGCGCATCTCTCAGATGTGCTGCCACGGTTTGACCGTCCGCCATGTGGTCGAGAATGCGGCGCATCCAGTCTTCTTGCACCAGCGTTTGGGCAACGGGGTAGCTGTCGACGTTACCCTCACCCCCCGCTTTGCGCCCCAGCCCGTCGTTATGCTGGGTGATGGGGTCGCGGTCACCGGACAGGGCGAGGTCAAGCTCGGCCAGCCAAGTCTCCCACTCCGCCGCATCGTCGAGGTAGTTCATCGGGATGCCGCCGCCGATATCAAGGAAGAAGGGCGCGGTGCTGTCGCCTTTGATCTTGTTTATCAGGGGGAGCGTTTGCAGGATCGCGGCGATGCGATCCTCGGCGCTATAGCCGTTGAGGTGGAAGTGCAGCCCGTCGAGGCGGAGCGTTTCCGACGCGGCAATGCGCGCGGCGAGGGTAGGGACCTGCGTCAGCGGAAAGCCGAAACGCGAATAAAGCTTAGTACCGTCACGCTCAAACCCGTTGAGGCGCAGGCCGACAGAGACAGGCTTGGTCGCGCCTTCGGCGACTTCCTCCAGCAGTTCCAACTCATCCTCATTATCAAGGATCACAGTCACGCCGCCACCCACACAAAGGGTCATCAGCGCGCGATCCTTAACGGCCGCGGTGCAGACGATGCGGTCACCCGGCAGACCTTGTTCGAGGCATTGTTCTACCTCCGCATGACTGGCCGTATCGATGCCGATGCCCATATCCCGCGCGGCCTGCACGTAGCTGAGGCATTTATTTGCCTTGCGCGCAAACATGGGCAGGAAGGGCAGGCCATAGTCGGTCACGCAGTCGGTCAGCTGCGCGATATTGCGGCGGAAGGGATCGACCGACTGGATATTGAGCGGGGCGCCAAAGCGGTCGGTCAGCGCGTCAAGGCGGGGGCGGTCTTGCAGCAGCTCTGCCATCCAGTTTTCCAGCCGAGGGCGCAAAGGCACGACGCCGTGGCAAGGGCCGAAGATCGATTGGGGGATGGTCATAGGGAATGCTCCAGCGCGTTGGATTGACGGGCGCATTGCACGACGGCGGCGGCCCAGTTTTCGGGAAGATCATGGAGGGAGCGTGACAGCGTATCATTGCCAAGCACGCAGCCTTCGGTGGCGCGGCCGATGACGGAGAGGCCCTTGGCGGTGCCGTCGCGTGTCAGGGCGTGGGCGTTTTTATCGACCCTAACACCGCCCATTGTGCCGATACTGACGTGCCCGTCGCGCAGGAGAGCGCCCAGCGGGGTACCAAGCTCGGCCCCCCCCGCAGGCGGGATCGTGGCGTTGATCGTGACATCTGCCGCGGCCTCGCCCGACATATTATCAAAGCTGACGATACCCGCCTGTTCCAGCGTGATCAGCTTGCCGATGTTCTGCGCGGGTGGGCCGAAGGCCAGCCGCTCCATCTCTGCCGCGATCTGGCGGAAGTGGTGGGCGTCGTCGGGGGTTAACTCGCGGTGGCTGATCCAGTTGATCAGCTGCGGATAGCAGCGGCGCCAGACCTCGGCCAGGGCCCAAGCGCTGTCTTGAGCGCGTCGCCCCATGGCGATGTCATAGCCGATGCGCAGGTCTTGGCGGATCTCGTCGGGGGTGAAGGTTGTTTCGGTCCGGTGGGTGAAGAACTCGGCGCTGGTGCCGGAGGGGTTGCCCAGAACCTGATCGGCGCATGACAAAAACGCGGGCCAGATGTGATGGGTTAAGGTGGCGTTAGGGGTGCGCAGGATGTGCGAAAGATCGGCACGTCGTTCGTCCCAAAAGGCGTCGTCCTTCGGCTGCGTGAACAGTGCCGTCTCTACCTTGGCGCGCATCGGGCGACCGCTGCGGCTGAAGGGGGCGATGCGACGCTGCTCCTGTCCTGAGGGGGTATAGTTATACCCGGTGGCGGAGAGGGTGAAGACCCCGCCGCGCCCCTCGGTCAGTGCGAGCATCGTGTCGATAAAGGTGAGCGCGAAGCCCTTGCAGCGCACGGTAGAGTTGGGCGGCACGGCGGTCTGGGTCAGACGCTGACCAATGGGGAAGGGGGAGGGGATGTGGTCGCGTGTGTCGGCCTTGCCCTGACGAAACCCATCTTGGTGACCGGTTGTGATCAGGATGTGATCAACGGTGACGTTTTGGGGAGAGATATTCCATCGATCCCCGCTGCGGTTCACCGCGTCGACGCCCGTTTTATACCGGATTAGTCTCACATTCGACGGGGCTTGCGCGACGACACGCTCAAAGCTCCAGAAGAGATACCGCCCCACATGCGCACGGGGCACGTAGTCGCCAGCATCGACGGGCTTTGGGCTCCGCGCAGCCCATTCCAAAAACGACGGCCCGCGCCCACCGGTCCAGGCGTTAATCAGACCAGCAGGGAAGTTCATCAGCAGCACATCCGGCTGACCCGGATCGTAGATCGGCCCCGCCCCGGGGTGCGCCGAGGGTTCGAAAATATGGACGGTAAACCGGTGCCGCGGACTGCGCCGCGCCGCCTCGCACAGGCTATCAAGCGCGTAGAGCCCCTTGGGGCCGCAGCCGACAATGGCAATTTCTGTGTCGCTCATGAATCCGCGGAGGCCAATCCTGCCAACGCGGTCACATCCGCCTCGCAAATCCCCAGTTCCCGCTCCACCCATTCGGGGTCAAAGACGGTGCCCAAGTAGCGCGAGCCGGAATCGTGGATAATCGCGGCGACGGTCAGGCCGGCAAGCGCGTCCTGCATACCCCGTACTGCCTCAAGCACACCACCGCCGGAGCCGCCGACCAGCAGCCCTTCGCGCGCAACGGCGCGACGGCAGCCGGCGACGCAGGCCACATCGGAAACGCGGACGAGATCATCAAACTCCTGCCCCTTGGCCAGCTCGGGGATACGACCCGCGCCCATGCCAGAGATTTTGCGCGGGCCCGCTGTGCCGTTGAACAGCGTGCTGCCCATGGCATCCACCGCGACCACCTTCGTCTTACGCCCCATCCGGCGCAGATAATCGCGACACCCGCGCGCCGTGCCGGTGCTGGAACAGGCGACGAATAGCACATCGATCTGCCCGCCAAGCGCTGCGTCGATCTCGGCGATGGTGCCGAGTTCGTGGGACTCTGGGTTGTCGAGGTTCGCATATTGGTTCGGCCAGAAGCGGCGGGAGTCTTCTTCTAAAAGCTTGGCGACACGATCCAGTCGCGCGGCGAGGAAATCACCGTCAGGCGCGTGATCGACCAGTTCAATCTGGCCCCCCAAGGCGCGGATGATCGCCACGTTCTGGGACTGCGCATTAGGGTCGACGACGCAGATGAATTGCAGCCCATGCACTGCGCACGCCTGTGCCAGACCGATGCCCATATTGCCGGAGGAGGATTCAACCACCGTATCGCCAGCCTTGAGCCGACCGTCCGCCAAAGCGCGTTCGATCATGTGTCGGGCGGGCCGGTCCTTGGCGCTGCCACCGGGGTTCAGCGCCTCGACCTTGGCGACCAGATTGACATCCTCGCGGTCGAGGTAGCGAGGCAAGCGCACCATCGGCGTCTGCCCAATAAGGTCGAGCACATTGTCCGCGATCCGCGTCGCCGCAAAAGGGGTTGCCGTGTGGGAGTGGGTCTTTACCTGAGTACGAATATTCATCTGCGCAGCCTTTCGGGAAGCCAAGTCTCACCGGCGGCGCAGGACCGCGCCGTCGCGGATCGTGTTGCGTCTCTTTCACTTCGCGTGCTGTTGAACCCTCGAAGGGAGGGGCGCGGCGTTGTGAGGAAGAGAACGATGGTCGAAAATTGCTATTTGAGATTGAACCTCGTGGTCGGGATAAAGTTCCGTCTTGTGTGCAATTGAGGTGAGATTGGGAGGCGGGAGGCGATGTGTAATGGGGGCGTGGGTCCACAGTATGTGTCTCTAGCCTGCGGTTTAGTGGCTTACTTGTATCAAGCCGCAGTCAGGTCGACGGTGCCCCACCCACCGCCGCTTCAACATTCTCAGCAATGCGCCGCAGAGGGTGGCGGGTCACGCCAGCCCAAGGCTGAGCCTGCAATCCCACACCATATCCCCACGCCGCCGCACGCTCCGCTTGAGCGGGAGAGGGCGTGGTCGTCCCCGCATAATCCTGATTGCCATCGCGGATGTCGGACGGCGCGGGTGTCGTGTCCACATCTAAAAACGCCGCCAACCGCGCCAATGTAGCGGTAGGGTCGGCGACAAGATCTTCATAGCGGATGGTGATCACCGCATGCAGGTAATCGATGTCGCGCCTTACGATGTCGTAGGCGTCCAGCCAGTGGTTCATCATCGCAGCGGGGTTCATGTCGATCCATTTGGAGGTGGCGGCAGCAACCGCCTCTGGGTGGCGGGTCACGACGACGAATTGCGACAGGGGGAAGAGTTGCTGATACAGGCGCATCCGTGTCAGGTTTACGGGCGACTTCTCGACCCGCCACGGGGCTTCTTTAAAATACGGTGCCCAGTCCCGCTCCAACCGCATTTGCGTCTCTAACCTGTCGAAATGCGATCCTTCTATATGGTGCTGCGCGGGATCGGTAGCGAAATGCATGGGCATGCCATGCCGCGCGGTATGAGGAATGGCCCCTTGCAGATAGACGCCTTCATTCTCCGGCACGGGGGCGGCGTTGATCGCACTGACACCGGGCAAACCACCGATCAGCCGCGCCACGAGGCTGGTGCCGGAGCGGTGCAAACCGCCAACGAAAATATAGCGATGTGTTGTCATGGAGCCCCTCTTTCTTGCGAAAGTCAGGTAGGCTGTGGGGGAGTGTCGGCAAGGTACGCTGTAGCAGCAGGGACAACGGTGAAGTCGAAGATGGGTCGGAGCGCAATGATAGAATTTGGTGGAAATTTGAAGTAGTATAACGTATAAGTATCATTACGTCGCATTATGTAATATGTATATTACAAAGTACTCTAAATACCGATGGCCAAACCAACACGCCCCTATTCGCCAACCGCCCGAAAGGCTGCAGAGCTTTTGGGGCTAATGATCCGCGCCGCGCGGTTGGAGCGGAACATGACCGCGCAGGAGCTGGCGGAACGGGCAGGGGTCTCTCGCCCGCTACTGTCACGTGTGGAAAAGGGGGACATGGCCGTATCCCTTGGTGCTGTCTTCGAAATCGCCGCCATCCTTGGCGTTCCGCTATTTGAGGAAGATGACGAACGGCTGACCACGCGGCTCGGCACCGAGCGGCGCGCAAACGCTCTGTTGCGTCAGCGTGCCTTCCAGGCGAGCCGCGGGAAGATAGACAATGACTTCTGAGCTGTTGAAACCGACCAAGACCCTCTATGTCTGGATATTTCTGCCAGGTGCAACCGACCCTGTGGTCGCTGGCCGCGTCGATCTTGTGGGTCAGCTGCATCAGTTCACCTACGGTAAAAGCTATCTGCGCAATCCTGATGCGATTCCGATTTTCCTGCCAGAACTGCCCTTGGTCGAGCAGATCCACGTGCCCGCCGCCCCGCTGCAGATCGCAGGTTCCCTGCGCGACGGGGCCCCTGATTTTTGGGGACGCCGGGTCATTATCAACCGGTTGACCGGTGCGAAGGGCATCGCCATGGACCTCGATGCGCTCGATGAGATGAACTATATGCTGCAATCCGGCTCCGACCGGATTGGCGCGCTGGACTTTCAAACATCCGCGACAGACTACGTGCCGCGACTGGCGGGGGAGGTTGCGCTCTCGACCCTTATAGAGGCTGCGGATCTTGTGGAACGTGGCGTGTCCTTGCCGCTGGAGCTGGACGAAGCCTTGCGCCACGGGACGTCTATCGGCGGGGCACGGCCCAAGGCGCAGGTCACCGATGGCAATCGCAAGATGATTGCGAAATTCAGCGCCTCCAACGACCAGCATTCGGTGGTAAAGGGTGAATATATCGCAATGAAGATTGCGCAGGCCTGCGGTATGAACGTCGCCCCGGTCGAGCTTCGCCAGGTCATGGGCAAGGATGTGCTGCTGATTGAGCGGTTCGACCGGATCAATACCGGGCAGGGCTGGACACGGCGCGCGATGGTATCTGCGTTGACCATTCTTGGGCTCAGCGAGCTTCAGGGGCGCTACGCAAGCTACGAGGATCTTGCCACACATCTGCGCAGAGCGAGCGTCACGCCAAGCGCGGATCTGCAAGAGTTATTCGCGCGTATGTGCTTCAACATTCTCGTGGGTAATACCGATGACCACGCCCGCAACCATGCTGGGTTCTGGACGGGAGAACAGCTTCAGTTGACGCCGGCCTACGACATCGACCCGCGTCCGCGGGCGTCATATGAGGCCAATCAGGCCATGGCAGTACGGGGGACAGATCACCTCGCGAACCTTTCTTTGGCACTGGATGCGGCCGGTAGTTTTGGGTTGGATCAGGGGCGAGCAGAAAGGGTCATCCTCAGTCAGGTCGAGGCGATCCGCGATCTGTTTGATGAGATAGCCCGAGACGTGGATTTGACGCCTGCAGATCATAGTGCGTTACGCGAGCGGGCGTTCTTGCGTGAGTTCGCATTTGATGGATTGTCCGGTAAGTTAGCCGCCCTAGCTGGTCATTTTCGTTCGCATTAAGCCGCAACATTTTATCAATTAACAAAAGCGCTTATAGTCTGTGGGGCTTCTTCTGAGGTCCGACATTGTCATGACTTTACCCTATTTGAACTATTCAAATAGGGTAAAGTCATATTTACCGCTGGGTGTCCTCAGATGTCAGAGCTGAGTGGGCTAAATATCCGCCTGCGAAATCTGCGTTTCTGCTTCTAGAATGAGCTGGCTAAGGGGCATGCCAAAGACATCGCTCATACGCCGTAGTGTATCCAGCGTTGGCTGATGCTTCCCTCTTTCGAGCAAGGATACATAGCGCATACTTCTCCCGGCCCTATGGGCCAGCTCCTCTTGGGAAATATTCAACGCTCGGCGATGCTTTCTTAGAACCGAGGCCAGTGCGGTCAACAAAGGGTCAATATGTGGAGTATCCATCGCTGGACATAGGGAGTAAATCTTTGGTTGCGGCTATGAAGTAAACTGTGAATAATCCATTTGTGATATATAATTTTGGTACCCACATTTTGGAGAAATCTGTAGCGATGAGTAGACTTGTATGTACTGAAGAGCAGTTGAGTTCGTTGATGGCAAAAGTAGCGAAGCTGGTTATTGAGGAGCTTGAAGGCTCCCAAGACCATGATGCGCCAGGCGAATTTGATCGTCCATCTAGGCCAGAGGTAGACCGAGATCGATTTATACGAGGCAGTTACATTTAAGAGTCCTGCCCGAGGACGCGGAATGGTTTCAGAAAACATGCGAAGAAATGGGTCTTCAGCAAGGTGCATTTATGTCGCGCATCCGAAAAGCCTATTACCGAGAGTCTATGGACAGATGTGACTATTAACGGTGACGTTTGAGTAGCATACAGCCGTGTGGGGTTACTCAAGTAACTTATTGAACCGATAGGCTGCGGCAAAATTTTGCTTTTGACAAGATTATGCATAGCACGCGAAGGGCCGAGCGTATAATCGCTCTCGATCTGCTTCTAAACAAATCTCAATCCCGACGGGAACCATAAGGTAACTTTACTGTTATCTTTGCGAGGCTCGCGTTTTTGCAGCTCTGAATACATCATAATTTTTGGAGGCTGATATGCGCATCATGCATATTTCGCTGGGCGGATGTCTATCTGCTCCGCCCGTTAAGTACGGCATGACGGAAGATACCGGTGGGCATATCGCCTATGTTCTTGGCGCTGCGATGGCGCAGGCAAAACTCCCTGAGGTTGAAGAGGTCACGATTGTAACGCGGCTGTTTGATGCGCCGGAGTTAGGGATTGTTTTTGCGCAGGCCGAGGAAGAGATTGCGCCTAAGTGTCGAGTGGTGCGTCTGGCGTCGGATCGGGCTGAGTATTTGGAAAAGGGTGATTTGGTGGGGGAGCTACCTTCGCTGCGAAACGCCTTGTTAGAGACGCTTGAAGCCATGGGTGCGGCGCGGCCGGATGTGAACCATGCGCATTTCTCGGATGCGGCGGAGCTGGCGCTGGCGGCGCGGGAGAGGTTCGGGATTCCGGTGCTTTATACCGCGCATTCGCTGGGGGCAGAGAAGTTGGGGCCGGGCGAGGTTCCTTCGGCTGAGTTGGAGGCACGGATCGCGCGGGAGACCGAGGCATTGGCGGAGGCGGATGCGATTGTCGCCTCGTCGCGGGATGAGGTGGAGCGGCAGATCTCGAAGTTGGTGCCAGCTGCAGAAGGGCGTGCGCATCGGATTGGACCGGGGGTTTGCGTAGAGACGCAGGGCGATGCGGCGCGGGCGCGGCAGATGCTGGGCGGGTTTCTGCGAGATGTGAGCAAACCTATCATTCTTGCCATTGCGCGGCCCATTCGGAAGAAGAACTTGCGGCGATTGGTCGATGCCTATGCGTCTGATCGCACGCTGCAAGATCGCGCGAACCTTGTGATTATTGCGGGGTTGCGGGACGGCTTGGGGCAGGGGTGCAGCGAGCGTGATGCGGTGATTGGGGATCTGTTTGACGGGGTCGACCGCCAGGATCTTTGGGGCAAGGTGGCGCTGCCGCGACAACACTCCGCCCAGGATATTAGCGACCTCTATGCGCTGGCGGCCGAGGGCGGTGTGTTCTGCAATCCGGCGTTTCACGAACCCTTTGGGCTGACCCTGATAGAGGCCGCGCAGGCGGGTGTGCCTTTGGTGGCGACGCAATCGGGCGGGCCATCGGATATTCTGCCGGAGCTTGGTTTCGGTGCTTTGATTGATCCTTACGATACAGCGAGCCTGACACGCGGGTTGCGGGAGGTGCTGATGGCACCGGAGCGGGAACTGGCCGCGCGGCGGGCGCAGCGTATTGCGCGGCAGACCTATGATTGGAACGCTTGGGCGATGCGGACGCAAGAGGTGATGGAAGGGGTGGTCCGCGGGCGGCAGGGTCAAACCGTCGCTGTTCAACAGCATGAGCATCTGCTCGCCTGCGACATCGACAACACGCTGACCGGCTGTCGCAATGGTGCGCGGGCTTTTGCCCAGTGGCTCGGGCGAGAGGGGGAGCGTTATGCTTTCACCGCCGCCACCGGACGCTCCATCGCGGAAGCGCAGCGGGTGCTGGCGGAATGGGATCTGCCCACGCCAGATACGATCATCAGCTCAACGGGCACCGAGATTTGGCGCCGTTCAGGCAACGGTTTTACCCTATGTGAGGATTACGCAGCGCTGATTTCGCAGGAGTGGGATGCGTCGGCGGTGCGTGCGGCGTTGGAAGACACAAATGTGCGTTTCCAGCCGGTCTATGACCAGCGCCGGTGGAAGGTCAGCCTGTTCGGTGCCATTAGCGATGTGCCCACGATCGAGGCGCGGTTGCATCAGGCGGGGATTTTGGCCCGCATCATTCCATCCCATGAGAAATTCATCGACATCATCCCCGTGCAGGCCGGCAAGGCCGCCGCGATCGGGTTCGAGGCGGCGCGGCGTGGCATGTCGGACGATCGCGTGATCGTGGCGGGGGATAGCGGCAATGATCTGGATATGCTCTCGCGTTTCGAGAACGCCGTGCTGCCTGCAAATGCGCTGGCGGAGCTGGATGGTCTGGCCTCTGTCTATCGCTCTTCTCTGAAGCACGCAGCGGGGGTCTTGGATGGGGTGCAATATTACCGCACACCGCAGCCGATGCTGATGGCGGGCGAATAATCATGCGTGATTTTCCTGACGTTCCCTTGCGGCCCTTCGGCTATTTCGTGCATCACCAGGGGCGGGGCCATGCGGAACGCTGCGGCGCCGTTGTTAACGCGCTGCCCGAGGCGCGGCCGGTGCGGATTTTCTGTGCGCGCGACGATATTTTCCCGACTTTGCGTGACAACGTGACGGTGCAAAAGCTGCCCTCTCTGTTTGAAGCGCGGGGGGATGAGCCGCATGGCGCCGCTTTGCTTGATACACCCGACACGACCCATTGCGCGCCGGTTGGTTGGTCCGGCATCCGCGATGCGATGGCCGCCATGGCGCAGTTCTTTGCCGCCGAGGCGCCGGAGCTGATGATCGTCGATGTCTCGGCCGAGGTGGCGCAGCTGGCGCGGCTCTGCTCGGTACCGCATGTCAAAGTCCTCCAGCATGGCGTCCGTAGCGATGCGGGGCATTGTGCCGCTTATGACGGTGCCGCGGGGTTGCTCGCCCCGTTCCACGCGGATTTGGCGCAGGAGAGCTGGAGCGCTTGGGCGGAGAAAATTCACTACGCTCCGGGGCTGGGGGTGAATGTATCACTGCCCGAGCCCGAAGATGCCCGCGGGACGCTGAAGCTCGGCAAACGCCCGATGGCGCTGCTGGTGTGTGGTGGTGGTGGCAATGGCATTTCCGAGGCCGCCTTGGGCGTCGCCGCGCGCAGCTATCCGCAGATGGACTGGATCACCATCGGCGAGGTGCAGCGCGATTGGCATGCGACCTTGCCGCCGAACCTGATCCACAAAGGCTGGGTCGACAACGCGCCCGATTATATCGCGGCGGCGGATCTGGTGATCTCGTCCACGGGCAATACGACCTGCGCCCAAGTGCTCACCGCTGCGAAGCCGTGGATTGTCGTGCCAGAGTGGCGCTATTTCGACGAGCAAGCCGAGAAAGCCCGCGCTTTGGGCCAAGCCGGCGCCGCGTTGCATTTGCCGCATATGGCAAGCTCTGCCCATGCCTGGCGGTCCGCGATTGAGCAGGCGCAGAACCAGCATAATCCCGCACGCCAACGCGCATTGGCAGGGGGCAGTGACGCGGCGACCCGCACCGCGCAATGGCTCGGCAATCTGGCGGACCGACTTTGGGACCGTCCCGAAATCTCAAAATCTTTAAAGGAGGTTCACCATGCGTGACGTATCCGTTCTGACCATCGCCCGCGGCCGCGAGGCGCATTTGCACAATGTTATCCGTGGCTTGGCCGCGCAAACCGTGCCCCCACGCGAGCTGGTGATCGCCGCCATGCAGGATGAGCTATACGAGGGGCTGCCCGACGCGCCCTTTCCCATCCATCAAATCCAGGTCACCCGCTCCGATGGGGAGCTTCCCCTCGCCGCCGCGCGCAATGCGGTGGCGGGGAAGGCAAGCGGCACCGTTCTGGCCTTTGTCGATGTGGATTGCATTCCGCACCCCGCGCTTGTCGCCGATGTGGCAGAGGCATGCCACGATGGCCGCGGGCTGGTGATGGGGGAGGTCGCCTATCTGCCCAAGGGTGCGACGGAGGGGGGCCTCGATTTCGACCACTTTGACAAGATCGGTGTCAAACACTCCGACCGGCAGGGGCCACCGGCGGAAGGCCTGCGTTATTGCGAGGATTACCGCTGTTTCTGGTCCCTCAACTTCGCCATGCATCGCGCCGATTGGGCGCGCAGCGGCGGGTTTGACGAAGGCTATTTCGGCTATGGCGGCGAGGATACAGACTTTGGCCGTGTGCTCGATGCGCGTGGGATCGACATCTGGTGGATGAAGGGGGCCAAGGTCTATCACCAATATCACGACCACTGCATGCCGCCGATCCACCATGTTGAAGCCGTGGTCCGCAACGCCGAATATTTCGCCACCCGCTGGGGGCATCGGACGATGGGGCACTGGTTGCACGCCTTTCACCTGATGGGGCTGATCGACAATAGCGACGATGCGCTGACCATCCTGCGCGCACCAAGTGGTGCGGACTTCGAAATGTGCCGCCAGACCGGCGATATGCCCTATGCCAACAGCCGCCGGGTGATGGACAAGCTGCTGCGCGATCTGGACACCGAGGAAGAGCGCCGCGCCGCCGCCCAAGCGGGCGAGGATCGTATCTCTGCCATCGCGGCGGAGTAAGCTCATGAAGATCGCCGTCATCGGACATGTGCGTTTCCCCATCGCGCGCCCCTTCATGGGCGGGATGGAGGCCCATTGCTGGCACCTCTGCCGTGGCCTGCGCGCGCGGGGGCATGATGTGACTCTGTTTGCGGCCGGTGACAGCGACTGGGGCGGTAAGGTCGAGCCTGTCGTGGACGTTCACTATGATCGGGAATTTCCTTGGCACAAATGGCACGGCACGCCGGAGCTGACGGGGCATTTGGATGCCGCGTTCGCGCGGATCCTGCCGCGCCTTGCCGAGGGCGGTTTCGACGTGGTGCACAACAATTCCTTGCACCGCTTCCCCCCGCGCTTCGCCGCGCGGCACCGGATCCCGATGGTGACCTCCCTACATGTGCCGCCGTTCGAGGTCCTGAAACGCGCCGTCGCCGATGGTGGGGCGCCGTGGTCACTGTTTACGACGTGCTCACAGAAGCAATTGGGAGCATGGTTTGATGGGGGAGATGCTCCCTTTGCCCGCGTTGTACCGAATGGCATTGATCTTGCGGACTGGCCGTTCCGTCCAGAGGGCGATAGCACCGCCGTGTGGATGGGCCGCATCACGCCCACCAAGGGGACGCATCTGGCCGCTCAGGCGGCTAAGATTGCTGGTATCCCGCTTCGGATTTACGGCACGATTGAGGATCAGAGTTATTTCAACACCGAAATTGGACCGCTGTTAGGTGAGCGCGTGCAATACGGCGGTCACCTGCAAGGCGCTGACCTGACCGATGCCATCGCCCGCGCCTCTGTCCTGCTGTTCACCCCGCTTTGGGACGAACCCTTCGGGCTGGCAGCGATTGAGGCGATGGCTTGTGGTCTGCCGATTGCTGCGGTGGAGAATGGCTCGATCCGAGAGGTTGCGGGGGATGTTGCGCGTTATGCTGGGGCGGATGCTGGGGAGCTGGCCGAGGCTTTGAGAGAAGCGGTAGGCATTTCCCGGAGCGCTGCCCGAGAGCGGGTGGACCGGTTGTTTACGGTGGAGCGGATGTTGGGGGCGTATGAGGTGCTATATGGTCGCGCGATTGACGCTGTAGGGCATATGTCCGATGTACCTAGCTTCGAGGCATTTAAATTGCCACCAGCTTTGATCTAAAGTCTCGTGTGAACGATTTTAAGTAGATGACGGCACCAGCGCGAACTATAAACCGAACATGGGAAAGCGCTTTCTATATAGAATACAACTTACCGGTTCGGTGCATACTAACATCTAGCCGTCATGTAGCTCCACAATAGTCTTGTAGAGCAATGGTTTAATACATAACCATGTGCGTGAAATCTACCAACCGCTCAGTCTGAAAGCCTACGGATATTTGTCGGTATCGCTCTTCGCGCTAGTGGTGCAAGAATACCCGTAGGGGTTTCCAGCGTCGTCGAGCTTGGTCGGGTTGGTATATCCGTTTGGTGCGATGATTACCCCCCCCAATGCAAAGCTGCTATATAAACCGGCTGAAACGTCATTCTTTGAGCTACCCCCTGAAATTCGGACACAGACGTAAGCTGCGATTTGTAGTCTGCTGATCTTCACCACGAAGGAGATCAGATATGTCTAAACGGAAGCAACATCACCCAGAGTTCAAATCCAAGGTGGCGTTGGATGCGCTGACGGGCGAAGAAACAGTCAGCGAGCTGGCCAGTCGGTTTGGGGTGCATCCAACAATGATCCATCAATGGAAGCGTGCTCTACTTGAAGGCGCGTCAGGCGTATTTGAGCGCGGTGGCCGGAAGGCACCGGAAGTCGATGAAGAACAAGTGAAAGACCTGCATGCCAAGATTGGGGAGTTGGCCGTCGCCAACGATTTTTTGGCCAGAAAGCTCAAACCCTGGACCGGCAAGTGAGGCGCAAGATGATTGAGCCTGCCAACGCCAACCTGTCCATCAGCAAGCAATGCAAGCTGTTGTCGATCTCGCGATCATCGTTTTACTACGAGCCCAAGGGCGAAAGTGAAATGAATCTCGATCGGATGCGCGTGATCGAAAAGCAGTTCCTTGAGACCCCGTTTTGCGGGGTGCGCCAGCCTCTCGGGACATTGCCGGCGGCAATACCCTGACGGCCAGTGGATGACATGGCACCTGCGGAATGACGACCATCTCGTGAACAAGAAGCGGATCAGACGGCTAATGCGGCTGATGGGCCTCATGCCGATCTATCAAAAGCCCAACATAAGCAAAGCCGCGAAGGGGCACAAGATCTACCCCTATCTTCTGCGCGGTCTGCGTGTGGATCGGCCCAATCAGGTCTGGTGCTCGGATATCACCTGTCTGCCCATGCGGCGCGGCTTCTTGTATCTGGTCGCGATCATGGACTGGCACACACGTAAGGTACTGGCATGGCGGATATCAAACACGCTGGAAGCAGGGTTTTGCGTCGATGCGCTGAACGAAGCCATCCACAAGTTCGGCCCGCCAGAGATTATGAACACCGACCAGGGCAGTCAGTTCACGTCATTCGCCTGGACGGACCGGTTGCGCCGATCCGGCGTGCGTATCTCAATGGATGGCAAGGGACGGTTCCTCGACAACATCTTCGTAGAACGGCTCTGGCGATCTCTGAAGTACGAGTGTGTCTACCTGCATGCCTGGGAGACCGGGTCGGAAGCGAAAGCAGGTGTCGGCAAGTGGATCAAGTTCTATAATCGCAAGCGCCCACATTCCGCCCTTGGCGGTCAACCACCCGCTGTGATCTATTGGCAGCGAAATGAAACAACCCAAACCGAACAGCAGGTGCAAAGAGTAGCTTAAATTACGCCAGATCCTGTCCAGCAAATGGGGAGTAGCTCAAACTCACAATCTGAAAGCGTTCGCATCTCGAGGTAGCAAGCACTTAACATCGAAAACCACGGCTTGAGGCTTGCCGTACTCTTTGACGGAATTTTTTTGCCCAAACACCTCGTGGGCTACTGCTAAAACGATGCAATCATAGCCCCGTGCCTCAGGCATTTCAGTCATCTCCACACCATACTCCCGCATAGCCTCCGTCGGATCGACCCACGGATCATACACATCCACTTCAATCCCATAGCTCTCAAGCTCATGGATAATATCAACCACGCGTGTATTTCGTAGGTCCGGGCAATTCTCCTTGAACGTCAGTCCCATAACCAATGCGCGCGAACCTTTTACTGGAATGTCGCGCGCGATCATTTCGCGGACGGTGCGACCTACAATATAGCAGCCCATGCCGTCGTTGATGCGGCGCCCAGCGAGGACGACTTCTGGGTGGTAACCGACGGATTGAGCTTTTTGCGTCAGATAGTAGGGGTCTACACCTATGCAATGACCGCCAACGAGGCCGGGGCGGAAGGGGAGGAAATTCCATTTGGTACCGGCAGCATCGAGAACATCTTGGGTGTCTATATCGAGCTTGTTGAAGATCAGGGCGAGCTCGTTCACCAACGCGATGTTCACGTCTCTTTGAGTATTCTCGATTACCTTCGCTGCCTCCGCCACCTTGATCGACGGCGCTTTGTGCGTGCCAGCAGTGATGATCGACGCATAGAGCGCATCAACCTTATCGGCAATTTCGGGGGTGGAACCGGAGGTAACTTTGACAATATTGGGCAGACGGTGGGTTTTGTCCGCGGGGTTAATCCGCTCGGGTGAATAGCCGGCGAAGAAATCCTGGTTGAAAGTCAGACCGGAGGTTTTCTCCAGCACGGGCACACAATCTTCCTCGGTCGCACCGGGGTAGACCGTGGATTCATAAATTACGATGTCGCCGCGTTTCAAAACCTTTCCGATCGTCTCGGATGCTTTGAGTAGGGGGGTGAGATCTGGGCGCTTGTGCTCATCAATTGGGGTAGGGACGGTGACGATGAAGGTGGTACATTCCGCAAGATTATCCAGCTGGTCGGTAAACGAGAGATGCGCGGCCGCGGCCATTTCCGCTGCATCCACCTCGAGCGTATTATCCTTGCCGGCCCGCAGTTCGGCGATGCGGGCGGTGTTGATGTCAAAGCCGACGACTTTGCGCTTCTTGCCAAATTCGACCGCCAAGGGCAGGCCAACATACCCCAAGCCGATCACGGCAATGGGGGCGTCATTTAAGGTCGGCATCGCAAACTCCTCGTCCAAAAACTACTTGGCGTAATAGTCGCGGAACCAAGCTACAAATTCCCGAATACCATCCTTGATATCGGTCTGTGGTTTGTAACCCGTGAGGGTCTTTAGCAGTTCCGCATTCGCCCAAGTCGCGGGCACATCGCCCATCTGCATAGGCATGTAGTTACGGATTGCCTTTTGACCAAGCTCTTCCTCGATCGCTTCTACGAAATCGAGCAGGCGCACTTTGTCAGAATTGCCGATGTTCACGATACGGTAGGGAGCCACGGGGGACAGGCTGTCGCCCTCGGGCACTTCGCGGTTATCGGGGCGGACAGGGGGCGTGTCAATCAACAGGCGAATGCCGCGCACCAGATCGGTGACATAGGTAAAGTCGCGGTACATGTCGCCATGGTTGTAGATATCGATGGGGCGCCCATCGAGGATCGCGTCGACGAATTTGAACAGCGCCAGGTCCGGGCGCCCGTAGGGACCGTAGACGGTAAAGAAGCGGAACATCGTTGTCGGCAGGTCCCACAGGTGCGCATAGGAATGCGCCATAGCCTCATTCGCTTTCTTCGTCGCCGCATAAAAGGTGAGGGCGGTGTCGGCCTTATCCGTTTCTGCAAACGGCATGTCTTCATTGGCCCCGTAGACCGAAGAAGTTGAGGCCATTAGCAGATGTTCGACCTTCAACCGCCGCGCGGCCTCCATCACGTTGAATGTACCGACAAGGTTGCTGTCGAGATACGCCCGCGGGTTCTCCAGCGAGTAACGAACACCTGCTTGACCCGCGAGGTGGACGATAACGTCAGGTGCAAAATCATCGGTGACCTGCGTGATCAGCGCGTCATCTTCAAGCATCCCCTCGGTCATTGAGAAATGAGGGTTTTGAAGCAGCATCTGGTGCCGGCGCTGCTTCAGCTTGACGTCATAGTAATCGGTCATGCCGTCAAAGCCGTGGACGCGGAACCCCTCGTCGAGCAAGAGTTGGGCAAGGTGGAAACCGATGAAGCCGGCAGTGCCGGTGATGAAGACTTTTCTCACAGGAAGGTCCACTTCGATAAAAAGAATTTGTTTCGCGCGCGAAACATTTTGGGGTTTATGGTTATCTCAACGAACGATTTAGGTTACTCAGATAGACACCGTACTCATTTTTTTCAAATAGTTTGGCTTGCTCTTCCAAGGTAACGGCATCGATCCAACCCTGATCGAATGCAATTTCCTCAGGACTACCTGTCTGCAACCCTTGCCGCGTCTCTAGCGTCCGCACAAAATTCCCCGCATCCAGCAAGCTCCCATGTGTCCCAGTATCCAGCCAAGCATACCCACGCCCCATGCGCTGAACGTTCAGCGATCCATCATGCAAATAGGTCTCAAGCAGCGTCGTGATCTCCAACTCTCCCCGTGCCGATGGATTGACCGTCTTAGCGCGCTCACTCGCAGTGTTGTCCAAAAAATACAGCCCAGTTACCGCGTAATTTGACGGAGGCACTTCCGGTTTCTCAATGATCTGACGCGCTTGGCCGTTCTCGTCGAAATCCACCACGCCGTAGCGTTCTGGATCGGAGACGCGGTAGCCGAAGACAGTGCCTCCGGTGGTCTGGGCGTCGGCTTGGGTGAGGATCTCAGGTAAACCATGACCGAAGAAAATATTATCACCAAGCACCATCGCGGAAGGTGCTCCGTCTAGGAACTCTTCCGCCAAGATGTAGGCCTGAGCCAGTCCATCGGGGCTGGGCTGCGTGACATAGCTCAGCGAAATGCCCCATTGGCTGCCGTCGCCAAGTGCGCGTTTGAACTGGTCTGCGTCCTGAGGCGTAGTGATGATCAGAATTTCTCGGATACCGCCCAGCATTAGCACGCTTAACGGATAGTAAATCATTGGCTTGTCATAAATAGGCAGCAGCTGTTTCGACACGGCGATCGTGATCGGATAAAGCCGCGTGCCGGAGCCGCCGGCGAGGATAATACCTTTGCGTTTGGGCGTTTGGGTCATGGGAATTAGTCCTTGGGAAAATCAAGTTTGAGCAAAATATGGGTGAGGCTCTCGCGCCAATCGGGGCGGGAAATGCCAAAGGCGGCCTCGGTCGCTGTGCAATCCAGCCGGGAATTCAGCGGGCGTTTTGCGGGGGTAGGGTAGTCTGACGACGGGATGTCGGTCACAACGCAGGGGATACTGGCGGCGTCGAAAATAGTGCGGGCGAAATCCGCCCAACTCGTGTCGGGCGCGCCCGAGAAATGGTAAATGCCGGATTTTTTAGGCTCTGTAACGAGGGTTTTGGCGATTGTTATACAGGCCCGTGCGATCTCAGCAGCGCCGGTAGGGCCGCCGATCTGATCGGCAACGATGGTTAGTGCCTCGCGCTCGGCTCCGAGGCGCAGCATGGTTTTAACAAAATTATTGCCATGGGCCGACACGACCCAAGAGGTGCGCAACACGGCGTAGCGCCCGCCCGCCTTGGCAATTTCGATCTCTCCGTCACGCTTGGTGCGGCCATAGACGCTTTGCGGATCGGTCGGGTCGGCGGGCACCCAAGGCGTGTCGCCCGTGCCTGAAAACACATAATCGGTCGAGATAGAGACGAAAGGAATATCGCGCGCGGCGCAGGCGCGGGCCATGGCGGCGGGGGCATCGGCGTTGATGATCTGCGCCGTTTCCGCATCGCTTTCGGCCTTATCCACGGCGGTATAGGCGGCGGCGTTGATAACGGCGTCAGGGGCATGGGCATTGATCGCTGCGGCGCAGGCGGTGGGGGCGGTTAAGTCCGCATCGGCCCGGGCGAGGGCTGTGATCTGGACGTCATCGCCGTCCAGCGCGCGCAGTTCCGTAGCGACCTGACCGCTGTGACCGAAGACGAGGATCTTCATGCCTTGCCCAATCGCTCGCCAACGCCCTGCCGGTTCTGCAGCGCGCGCCACCAACCCTTATTCTCAAGGTACCAATCCACGGTGCGGGCCAGCCCTTCTTCCACCGTGACCGAGGGGCGCCAGCCAAGCTCTGTCCGGATGCGTGTCGGATCAATAGCATAACGTTGATCATGGCCCGGGCGGTCGGCGACGAAGGTGATCAAGTCGGCGTGGGGCGGGCCTTCGGGGTGTCGATCATCAAGCAGGGCGCAGATCATTTTGACCAGTTCAAGATTGCTCACCTCATTCTCGCCGCCGATGTTATAGCTGCGGCCCAATGTTCCCTTGGTCAGCACGGTCAGCAACGCATCGGCGTGGTCTTCGACAAACAGCCAGTCACGTACATTCGCACCATCGCCATAGACCGGAATTGGCTCGCCAGCGAGCGCTTTGAGGATGACGACGGGCACCAGTTTTTCGGGGAAGTGGTAGGGCCCGTAATTATTGCTGCAATTTGTAAGCACTATTGGCAGGCCATAGGTTTCACCCCACGCGCGCACCAGATGGTCGCTGGCGGCTTTCGAGGCTGAGTAGGGGCTGCGCGGGTCATAAGGCGTATATTCGGTAAACTGCCCCGTGGGGCCAAGGGAGCCATAGACCTCATCAGTCGAGATATGGTGAAAGCGGAAGCCATCGGGCTTGCCCGCATCTTGCCAATAAGCGCGAGCGGCCTCCAGCAGCGTATAAGTGCCGGTGACATTGGTCTGAATAAACGCCCCCGGCCCGTCGATGGAACGATCCACATGACTCTCGGCCGCGAGATGCATCACAGCGTCGGGCTTATGTGCTTCGAAAATCCTATCCAACGCCTCCCGATCACAAATATCCGCCTGCTCGAACGCATATAGAGGGCTGTCCGCCACGCTCGCCACATTCTTAAGGCACGCCGCATAGGTCAGCGCATCAAGGTTTACCACACTATGCCCTTGGGCAATCGCCAACCGCACCACTGCCGAGCCGATGAAACCTGCACCGCCTGTCACCAATAGCTTCATCTATACACCCTCAAACGTGAACGGACTGTTAAGATCGGCCAAGGCGGGCGCATTTGCGTCCTTATCCGACAAAACCGGCGTCATATCTCCCAAACCCCAATCAATTCCGACCTGAGGATCATCCCAAGCGACGGCCCCCTCGGTCTCCTGCGCATAATAATCCGAACATTTGTAGATAATTTCGGTCTCTGGCGCGCGTGTCACAAACCCATGCGCGAAGCCCGCCGGAACCAGCAACTGTTTACCGTTCTCGAAGCTCAGCTCGGCCCCGAACCACTGCCCATAGGTCGGCGACCCTATTCGAATGTCGACCGCCACGTCGAAAAGCGCGCCGCGCCCACAGCGTACTAGCTTATCTTGTGCATGGGGCGGAGCCTGAAAATGCAGCCCGCGAATGGTGCCTAGGGTCATTGATAGAGAGTGATTGTCTTGAACGAATTGCGTGTTGATACCGCGTTCAGCCAGGGCACGGGCGCTATAGCTTTCGGAGAAAAATCCACGGTGATCGCCAAAGCGCGGGGTGGTGATAATTAGGACGCCGGGCAGCGTGGTTTGTTCTATAGTAACAGGCAAAATCAAAACGCCTTATAATTAGGATTATGGCAAGTAATTAATAGTGTCCGGGGTTACCCCCGGCTATCTTCAAGACATCGTATGCACGAACCGTAGACTACGCTTATATTGAAAAGATATCGCAAGGCTGTATTCTCTGATGTACTCACATAAAGCTGGCCACACTGAAATACCGGTGTGAAGATAGTAGCGCCGCCGCCCTCCAAGAGTTTGCCGCCGGTAAAGTGCTTTGGTTCAACTGGGTGACATAGGAACGGAACCTTAAGCTGCGCCACTAAGCTGGACGTGTTGAACCGCCCCGGCTTCACCGGAGACCGTTTAGTTCTTCTCAAGCGACTTTATCTAGTATGTTTATGTATGCATAGAATGCCTCTCGGCTTCGGTTGGTGTGATGTATCAGATTGGTTCGAGCAAACGGCAGTTGTTGAACCAGTCGACCCATGTAAGGGTTTCCCATTCATCGGCATCGGCTGACTTCCATGGTCCCAATCTGTAGATCACTTCTGCTATGAATAGGTCAATCATCGTCTCGGTAAGCGCGTTATCATACGAACAGCCGACAGTGCCAACGCTGGGCTCCAATCCGGCATCCGCTAACCGTGCGGTGTATTTGATCGGCAGGTATTGGGCGGATTCAACCGGTCGTCGCAACACCCCGTTGATGGAGGTGTAGATGACAAAAACAGGCAGACGAAAATCCGAACGTTCGACCCGGGACAAATTAAACTCACCAGGAAGGCCGCCAGTCTGGCAACGTGAGAATCTATGCCGGTCTGCCGGGCGGTTGCAGAGAGGCTATCCAGCAGGATGCCGCCGTTAAAGCAGGTGTTTCTGCACCCGTCGGAACGCGATGGTTTCGGAGTTCTGGTGGCATGCCTCCCACACATCTTGCGCCATCGGCGCCCTTACTGCAGAACCGTAGCCTTTCCTTCGCAGAACGTGAAGAAATAGCTTTGGAGTGTGCGAGGGAGACAAGTGTCCGTGCCATCGCCCGGAAGCTTAAGAGATCGCGCAGCACGATCTCCCGAGAAATCAGGCGCAACTCGGCAACGCGGCAGCAATGAAAACGCTAATGGTCTGCTCTGCCAATACTTTCCCAAGGGCACGGACCTGAGCAAACACAGTGCTGAAGAACTGAGCGCCGTAGCCCATGCCCTGAACACGCGGCCTCGGAAAACGCTGGGTCGGCAGACTCCGACAGAAGCTCTCGACCGGCTGCTCAAACAAGATATGATTAACGGTGTCGCGACGACCGGTTGAATCCGCCCAGTACACCAGCAGGGACTGGGCGGCGTTTCTGCGGGCCCACAATATCGAACACTCGATGAGCAGGCGCGGGAATTGCCATGACAATGCGGTCGCTGAGAGCTTCTTCAACCTGCTCAAACGGGAACGCGTCCGGCGTCGAACATATAAGACCCGCGAGCAGGCCAGACAGGACATCTTCGACTACATCGAAATGTTCTATAACCCGAAACGCAAACATGTCAGAAACGGCATGCTGTCGCCTGTCGACTTCGAAAACAGACAGTCCAATATGAACCAAGAAGGTGTCTAGGAAACCAGGGGCTATTCAGGCACAGGCTGGCGGAATTTTTACTCCTCTACAACTGCGATGCGCAACCGCTTCTGTAGCCCATTATTGATCCGCGTTTTACACCCGACCGCATTGGAACCGCTCTCTTCCCCGAGCTATTAGAGAGCGACGCCAATTCAGCTACGGTGACGGCCTTTTTCGAGCTATATTGAATTTTATTCGCTGTGAGCGGTGGGCTTGTGAGATTTGGTTAAAGTTAAAATCAAAAAAAACGGAACAAACAATCTCAAGAAAAATATAGCAGCGCCAGAAAAATCAGCACCCAAAATCCGAAAGATAAAGCTAATTAAGAATATTGAGTAAAATACTCTCCAAGCTAGACTAGTATCGGTAAAGCGCTTATGCGTATTGTACAATACTCTGCAAATTACGCCGTAAAAAAACATACCAATGATAATACCAGGCCAAGAGAAATTAAGAAAAAGCTCCGCTATCAAACCTGGAGGCACGCCCGATCTGTTTTCGCGACTGTATACTACCTTCGCGACCCATGGACCAATTGTAACGCTTGGCTTGTCTGCCCAAAAAATGCGCGGTATAGGGGCAAAAATGAACGAAATTAAACTTTCTCCATGCAAGTACAAGTTTCTTTCCGAGACTTCGGAAATTATAAAAGATGTTTTGTCGATAGCGATGTGGTAAGGTCGCTCCATAATATGTTCAATGGTTTGAGAAAGTACGGCAACGTATTCAATGTCAACTGCTTGAACCTGTTCTTCTGATTGTGTCACACCGCGCACTACGCCCAACGTTCCAACAATAGTAATGACAAATGCCAAGAACTTGAGGTAGGGAAATTTAAAGTTCCTTAAAGAATACGTGACGCAAAGAACACCAAAAATGTATAGAATTATTGTCCCGCGATTTGTTGTAACAATATTGGTAAAGATAGGGATTAAAATTAACATATATTCGTATGGCTTTAACCGTGAAAGTTTTTTCACTTGTGCCAAACGAAACAAAAAAATTACATATAAAACGTCTGCACCCATAGCGAGAAAAGTCAGCGAAGATCTCTGGTTGCCGTCAGTGATAAAGTATCTCGAAACAAAAGGACGCAATGGATTATCGAGAACGCCCATATAACGAAAGTAGAAAAGAAGTCCCAGCAGCGCAACGGCAATCAACACGTAATAAGCCAAATTGCCTTTTATAGAAAACTCCGGTCTATAAAGCTTAATATAGCCTTTTCCAACATAGAGGTACCCTGCGCAGTAAGAAACTATCGCGAAGGTCATCGCAATGAAACCATACCCCAAAATCGTTTCATCTACCGGGGCTTCGTATTCCGAAAAATCGACAACGTAGAACATATAAATTGTTCTAAGAAAAACATAGACAAATACGAAAATGCAAAAGATCATAGGTGGTGAAAATACTTCACGACCATTAGTTGCGTAAGCAACAAAAAAGAGCATGGCTACGAAAAGTATTCCAAAGGCTATGAAAACTATTCCAAACACGCTATTTTTCGTCCTGCTTCTGGCCAATTGCGAGGTGCTGCCATAGATTTCCTCGCTCAGGCTCCATTGCCACTAGGCTGGCGTACTCAAGTCTCACAGTCACTTTATCGTTTCGCTTTCTAGGAGTATGCTGCTTATGGTAGGGATGTGTTGAGCGCATAGGTAAGTCGCTCAGAGCGGAAAAGCCGGTCTTGTAGCAATTCGGGCGTCCAGGCGGAATGCTAAATATACTGAAAAATTTCTGTGACTTCAACTAAATCGTTGGTTCACTTATACCTATTGAAATTTCGTATAACAATATTGTCTACGCTTGACTTTACGAGCCAGTGCCTAATTTACCCCGTTCTTGACGCCCCTATGTTTGATCACGTGGGCCTACAACATTCCTGCGCCCTCCCATCCGTATTGTAAAGCAAAGGGTCACAGCGAACCCAATACCCACCACCACGACAACTCCCAAAACGACCCATACCGAGGGAATATCTTTGAACTGAGACTTCAAGCCCTGTGCGACTAGGAAGGTTGCAACAGCGATCATTAAGGGCACGAAGAGGGGTTCAATTAGTAGCTTCAAAGGGTACCCAAGCGACCGAGCGCTAACGATGGGGATCAAAATTCCGTGTGTCATCAGCTGAAAGCTGACAAAGACCCACCCAATTGCCAGAAACGAGAAAGTATCGGGTGAGAAGGTTCCCCAGACAGTAAGAACAGTGGCATTTCCTATGGCACCGGGCATTAACCAGGGTGAGAAGTGCTTTGCGTTACCGCGTCCAGTCATGGCACTCATCCAACTAAGATTTAAGCTCCGAAATCCGATCCCGATTACCATTAGTGTTGCGAGTAAAGCGATATCTTCCACTGTAGAGGAGGCTACATTTTCGCGGATTAAGTCGCCCACCCATAGGTTCACAATCGCTTCACGAAGTAGGATTAGTAGTACAGCCAGTTGAAATACAATTCCGCCTTGGAGGCACGTCGAAAGTGATAACAGCTTGAATTCGATCTCATCGCTTGAAGTTGGGTCACCGTGGGAGCGTTTTCGTTGGCCATCAAGATTTGCAATAATTGCATCTAATCCACTTATAAGACCATTCGTCGCTTGACGCACGTAGCCCATTAGACGAATTGCGATTCCCAGGGCAACCGTTCCTGCTGGGCCGACAAAAGCCGCGACGATCAGGATATCGACGCGAACATACAGGTTCGAAGATAGTATTTGTAGGCTGCTCCACCCGATCCGTTGCAGCAAAACCGTTAACGCACTCATTTTTAGGCGACTTAATTGCGTTTTAACTGCAGAACTCGGCTGAAATGCGCACACGCCAGCCGCGACGTAAACGGCGATCGAGCATAATGCTACGCCAGCTCCAATCTGAATCAAGTGATCGGACTCAAGACTATTTGAGCTTGATAACACCCACAAGGGGACAGCTACACCGATCAGCTCAGCAACGCGCTCTAGAAAAAGAAACAGATTGAAGGTCGGTTGCCGACCACTGACCAAAAGAACCACCATTGCTGGCGTGAGGGCTACGGCGAAAACCATCATCGCAATTCTAGTGAACAAGAAAAGCCAGACCGCACGCTCATTCGATAGCGTAGCATCTGTTCCCAGAAGCAGCCAGCCTAGACACAGCATTATTGCCGCACCTAGGACGGATCCAGCCAGCGAAATTGCAAACGTCGCGGAAAGGTCTTCACTGAACTTACGACTATCTAATACTTCGCCTTCGCAAAGACTAGCACCGAGTATAGGTACACTGCCAAGCCGTATGAGCTCCGTTAGCATGACTGAAACGCCCATCCCAACCGTGATCAATGTATAGACACTAAAAAGCCATTCACCGCCTTGCAATAATAACCTTGTTACAACGAGTCCGATGATCATGCTTGCGAGTAAACGGCAATAATTAGAAAGTATTCTCATCCGCTCAGCGCGAAAAATTGAGTTCATCGGAAATCAAAGCCTCTTTGTAAAATACCGTCGAAAATAGAAAGCCAGGCCGATTAGTACATTTTGGAAACGATAGATACGGTAGTAGGGCTGCAAATTTCCTCCAAATCCTCGAAAATATCGCTCTATATTTTCTACCATTGATCCCTCGAAGTCGAAAGAGTTTGTAACCGTCGATGAGAACTTGATTGCCTCCCAGATGCAGAGTGTTGCTGCACCACTATTGCGAAACTCCGGGTCTCCACCACCGATCAGGTAATACGCGCAATGCTTGTCCCAAACAATGAACGACACAGCATGTATATTTGCTTCACTGTCCACAGCCGCAAACATTTTTCCTGAGCCATGTGTGAACACAGCTTCAGCTAGCTTGATAAACCGTGCTTCAGAATAGGGCGGAGACATGCCTTGACGAGAGTATGTCTTGTGAACTATTTTGTAAAATTCTGAGGCTGAGATATCATTTACAACCTTTAGAGCGTCTTTGGACCGTCGCACATCTCGCCTTACATCAACGCTCATATCACCCCATATGGAATCTAGATCGCTCAAATCTTTAATAACATAGGAATACTTGGTTGTCTGTTCAAATCCACGAAAGTAAAATGGAAGCCAATTATCATAATTGTGATGAAACCCCTGAAAAAAGATGTGGTGATATGGCAGGGAATCTATCAATGAGAATACAACCTCTTTCTCCTTTCCAATTCTCTTAGTATATTTAGCTTTTGAAGGTGTGAACCACACACCTAGTGTTTGAGTAAACCGTGGTTGCCCAATTTGTTTAAGGCCAAATTTCTTTTTCATTATGTACGGAAGTGCAGCAGTGATTTTCCCATCTCGGATGTATGTCGCGACGCTCCAGCCATCTTCCCCACAAACGGCATCTAACCACCAAGCTTGATGAAACAGCGGAACTGAAGGTTCTACTTCACACAAATTCCGATACTGTTGCTTCGTTTCCATGACTTAGTTACCCTCTCGCAATATAACTTCTTTATAAGCAGTTTCTAACGCTTCCCAATCTGTTTCTGACACATTTAATCTGTTGGTAATTTTTAGATCATCTACATCGAAATCTAAGCCGAACTCTAAATTCAAAAAATCTTGAATTTCATAAAGTCTAGCGGGAAGCTCTTCGTAACGTATTTCCAGCTTATTTGTTTCTGGAATTTCCCTTATATCCTCTGAAATTTGTTTCTCTACAGACCAAATCTGCTGTGCCAACTTCCTATGAATTGAATAACTATTATATTTTCTATAAAGTTTCGGCTTTACGCTCCACCAGGCACTATCCTGAATGTTCAAGTTACGGCGAGCAAGAAGTAAAGACTGCGCTGTGTATCGTGGATCCCTTCTAAGGAATATGAACTTCGCATTCGGAAATACGTGAAATAGCACGCGAATGCGCTGACCACATGCTAGATTCTTGAAAATAATGTCTTTGCCGTGGTGACTCATCATGGACGACACTGTTTTTTTCATATTGTCAATCTTTACTGGATCTATATCACTAACTTCTACAAAGTCTCGATCTTTCGGAAACCACCGAAACCAAAAAGCCTGCGACTCACTTGGGGCGTGAAATGATGATGTATTCCCATACTTTGAGCTAAATGAATTATGCTGCTTATTTCGAAAAAGTACCTGAGAAAGCCATATACCGAAAGGCATCGTTCTATGAAATAGCGATGCAAGATTATCAATATACAAAAGCTCATTATTATTTGTTAGCACTTGATACAATATTGTTGAGCCAGTACGGGGAGCCCCAACTATAAAGATTGGCCTATGAGTGGTTTCAACTTTTGAAAATTTTCTTCGGTAGAGCGGTAGCAATATTATCAATACTGGGTGGATAATGCCCAAGATGAGTTTGATATAGGTCTTTAGTGTTAAAGCTCTTTGCATAAGTCGCATTACTCATTCTATTTTATTTTCGCCGCGAAGTTTAATTGCAATTCAGGAATTTTTTGGCGTGAATGCTTTAATGGCGGATATAACGATTGCATTGCCCTCAGTTTGAACACTAAGATTATGAAATTGATGAAACATGGGCGAAAAAACTCCTCGGCCGTAATGACCTCCGGCAGGGAGTTTCTTACCAAAACCTGCCAGTCCTTGCTTCTGGTTTATATCAGAATAGTGATTTAAATCACATTCTCAAAACCCACCAACGTCGATCACGCTTTGCTCTCGTAAGTTCGCAATGTGCGTTAGCATCGCGAATATGTCGCCTTCCAAACCTTTGGTCTGCACCAGATCAAAAGGATGTACCCAGAAGTGAATGTCGCCTCCTCGCACTGCTTCTTCAAGAGCAAGCTTTCTACGACGCTGTATCAATTTACGCTTTAGTACTGAAGCGGAAACGCCCCAATTCAGAAGTTCGCTGGCGTGGTGGCATACAATGCCAGTCTCATCCACTCGCTCGGTGACTACGGCCACCGGCCGGGCCATTAGCGCAAGCCCACGTTTTAAAGCTCCGATACGTGCTGTGGGGTTCTTACTGTTTGCAGGTGGCATGCGGACATGGGTTATTCCAAGATCTTTCAGAATGCCGATGTGTCCAACGTGATTGCGAGGAAAAACTAGACGACTTGCATCCAGTCCTAGCCGTGTGTTGACAGCGATGGCTCGCGTCAAATCTTCCGTGACAACATTGATATCTTGTTCTGGGTCCGAGAACAGCAAATGAGAATAGGTATGCGTCGCGAAGGTCTGTTTTGTCTTCAAGTTGGTGACCATGTCCAAAAGATCGCGTCCATCAACTGTAAAGTCTTCCGCCTCGGCTAAAAATGTCTTCATGTCGCGATCAAATGCGCCACGCAAATGGGAAAGATCCCGTGCGTGTGGATCCTCAATCATTCCACCTACAACTGCCCAAGTGAAGGAGAGCTCTAGCTCCTCCAGCCGTTGGGTAAAACGACGCAGCGCCGGCCGCAAATTTCGATATACACCAGAAGCCTCCGCTCGGCGCCATCCCCCGCCCTGTGCAACCCCCCATCCGCATTCGAAATCAAGTGATAGGCGTACATTGCCCTTCTTTGGGTTCATGACGATGTTTCCTTCAGGTAAGAAAGTTCTGTCATCATTGGCCCGATCTCGGACCACAAGCGGTCCTTCTCGGATGCTTCAAGTCGGCTCAAGCTTTCGGCATTCTGATTTTGTATCCTGAACGTTCGTCCGCCAATTTCCAGCTGTCCGTCATTCCGAATCATAACTACGTCTGGGTCTACACCAATAAAGGTAAAGATGGATTGGATAGTTTTAAGCGGTTCGGCGGCAAAGTTTTCATAGCGGACTTCATGATAATTCTGGACCACTGCACGGTCGCGGAGAAGGGTTTTATTAGCGAAGTTCCACTGGCGGCCCACTTCCTCAATTGGGTAAACATCACTATCTATCGCCGAACGGGCTGCATCATTCGGTCGCGCCCGACGCCGAATACCTTCACAAACACAGTACCCATTACGAATCACGCCAATGAACCGTGCGTTAGGAAATCCAGCATCCAACGTAGGCATCCACGCCCCATGGATAATTGACTTCTCAATAAATACCGGTGCGCCGCGCCGCCACCAAAGTGACCAGTCTCGCTTTGCTCTGCGCGCCAAAGAATGCGGATCGCGATTTGTAAGGTCAGCAGCCTTTGCATTCCGATACCACATTCTCACCCATCCTCCCGCCTCAAGATCGGGAAATGCCTCTGTCATCTCAACCCCTTCGCGGGGAAGCGACGCTACATCGGGATGAGCGCCGATCATCTCACGCAGAATAGTTGTACCGGAATTGTAGCATCCTGCCATAAACACCCATGTTTTCGGATCACGAGCTGGCAATATTGGGCCAAAAAAACGCCATAACTTATAGCGAATCCAGATACGGACTGCTGTCTGCCGAATTGCATTGCGGAAAAGCGCTCCGCGATTCCGCTCTGAAAATGCCAATAGTCGTTTCCAAATCTTCATGGGCGGCGCTTTCCTTCCACTGTTTCGCTAGTAGGCCATATTGCATTTTCGAAAGCGGCAACAAAGGAATTTGCACATTTGTCAGCTTCAAAAGTCGAGGCCCATTTGCGCCCGACTGCTTCCTGGCGCGCGAACACTTCGGGGGTGGTGAGTAGTCCTGCTGCGGACACGGCAGCGTCGACATCACCTGCCGGCACGACCAATGCAGCTGAGCCAACACTCTCACGGATTGACGTGCCGTCAGCGGCAATAACGGGGCAACCGACTGACATAGCTTCGATTGCTACCATGAAAAAGCTTTCGAGTTCGGAAAAAACAATCAGTGCTCTAGCTTGAGCAAGCAACTCATAGAGTTGGTCGCGTGCAAGATAGCCTTTGAAAGATACTTGATCCGAGGCGTCGATAAATTTACGGTCTTCAGCCGAAAGTCCGGCTCGGATAGCGCCAACATCACCGACTATTACTAACTTTGCATTGGGCTCTTTAGCAAGAATCCTCCGAAAAAAAGTGAGAGTAAGGTCATTTCTCTTGTGCGGTGCGCCACTGGTCACGGTCACAAACGGTCCTGACAATCGATAATTGGTACATACTGAGAGATGGTCTTGTTCTTCAGCACCGATGTACGCGACGGTTGGATTGCGAATTGTAATGCCACTACGTGCTGCCAACGTCCGAACATAATCAGATTCGAAGATGTTGGCTGTTGACCGTCGCAGTGCAGAACGGGCAGCTAGGCGCTGCGTTATTGCCCGCAAGTAGCCTACTGCTTTGCGACGCGCATCGAACTCAAGAAATGGTATAATATTGATGTGATAGGTAACCTGCGGCAAAGTTACCTTCGCATGGTAGTTAAAACCAAGCACTGCATCGGCACCAATATACTTTGCCCGAGCCGTCAAACGGAACAGACGATACAGCATAGCACGTAGTCCTCCCCGAGCGCTTGGTTGAACGATGATTTCAACTCCACTGCCTGCTGAATTGGCTCCCGGCAAGTCACGCGCTGTAAGAACAGTTACCCGATAGCCCTTAGATGCAAAGGCAAAGGCAAGCCGCCACATAACAACAACCCCCCCGCCACGCGCAAGGTTAAGGGCATCAATCATTAGATGACGCTGCCGCGAATGTCGGGGGTGATCAATCTGCCCATTGTTCATTGTTCCATCCCCTGCATAAGCAAGCGCCACCGCGCAAGAATCTGCGCGCTTCCCGCGATGGTTTGGTGCCACTCAACTACTGAATTCGACGCTACCCTTCTGCTCAGCAGTTCCTCAAGGGCGTATGCGACGGCCTCAGGCGTGTTTTCAACTGGAACCGATCCAATCCCGTTTTCACAAAGAGCTTTCGCTAGTTCACTTTCTGGCTCTACAAGAGCCAACATGGGAACGCCTAGCCCTGCATATGATAAAACTTTCGAAGGATAAGCCGCGCGATAGATACCGGGCGACAGTGAGACTAGTCCAATATCCGCTTGGCTGATAATATCGCGCGCTTCAGCGAAGGGTAGAAACGGAACAAAGCATACCTGTGGATGGTCCCCCCAGCGAGACTTAAGCTCGCCCAGTGCCATACCGTCACCTAGAAACATCAGTTCTAGTTCGGGGTGGGCCTCAAAGCAACGCGCCACCCCTTCTGCTAGGAGGGGGAGGTTCTGGTAGCGTCCATGGTTACCGGCAAAAACCACCCGAATCTTGTCCGGTGATTTGACTAATTCGGAAGGTGGTGTGATGGGTTTGTCGTCAGAACTTATAGCGGGATTATTGATCAGTGTGATCGGCAGTGGTCCCAACCCGCGCGCGCGCAATGTATCGGCCATATCTTCGGACAAAGTAATAATCGTATCGGCGCGTCTAAGTGTTTGGTTATCAAGCCACAGTAAAGCTTTCATTGGCAGGCCTCGTCCCAGACCGCCCCCGCTGATAATCGATATTTCAGGATGGATGTCCTGAATATGATACACAAATTTTGCACCTACCAGTCTCGCTGCTAGGCAAGCGCTCCAAGCGGCAATTACCGGCGGAAATGTTGATGCGGTCACGACGCCTGGACGCAAGAGCAATATTCTTGAGAACAATGCAAAGCAATAAAGTACCACGTTCGCTAGGCGACGCAGCGAATTTCTTTTTTCATCCCTGAACACCCAAATCCGACGCACTTCAAGCGCACCAAGTCGTTCGTGTTTTCGGGCGGATGATCGTGTATCTGACCGGTAGGATGGCAATGAAGACAAAACGTGGACTTCGTGCCCGGCTTCGGCCAGTGCGTCACCAATTGTACGCAGAATCACCGCGTATGGTGCGGTGTCCGGCCAGAAAAAACGATGTGTTAGGAGCACTTTCATTGTTTAAGCTTTATCGACCAGCGCTTGAATGCGGTCGATTACCTCGCTTTGTTGCGCTTCGCTCATATCACTGCCTGAAGGTAGACACAGCCCAGTCTCGAAAAGCCGTTCATCAACCCCAGAACCAATATATTGCGCTCCGGCAAATAGAGGTTGCATGTGCATGGGCTTCCAAAGCGGGCGAGATTCGATTCCGTGTTCCATTAACATCTCTCGAATATCCTCTCTACTCACGCCCGCGTTGTTAGGATCAACTGAAATCGCGGTTAGCCAATGGGTTGAGTGATATCCAGCAGGTTCAGGCATGAAACTAAAGCCGGGCAGATCTAAATCAGTACGGTAGCGAGCGTGGATAGACCGGCGAGCGGCCACGCGGTCATCTAAAACTTCCATCTGGCCGATACCAATCGCTGCACAGACATTCGAAAGACGGTAGTTATAACCGAACGTAGAATGCTCGTAATGTGGGGCAGAATCGCGCGCTTGGCTTGCAAGAAAGCGCGCTTCATTTGCGATTGCCTCAGATCGGGTGATGAGCATTCCGCCACCCGAAGTGGTGATAATTTTATTCCCGTTGAACGATAGGATGGATACATCGCCTCCGGTACCACATTTGCGCCCTTCCTTATATGACGCACCCAAGCTTTCTGCACTATCCACTACCAGTTTGACACCATATTGAGCGGAAAGTTTTTCGAGCGGTTCGATATCAACGCTTTGACCGTAGAGATCTGTTGGTACGATCACTTTAGGTAGGTTCCCCAACCTAGCAGCTTTTTCCAGTTCATTTCCAAGAGCGGCCACGTCAATAGTCCAGCTCAGTGGATCAAGATCAAAGAAGACAGGAGTCGCGCCCATGTAGAGTACTGGAAAAATCCCTCCAGCAAAGGTCATCGAAGATATCCAAACCTCATCACCAGGTTCAACACCAACTAGGCGCAAAGCTAAATGTAGCGCTGCGGACCCTGAAGATAGCCCAACGCAATAGACCCCCCCGCCAAGATAATCGGCTACCGAAGCCTCGAAGGCATCCAGCTGCGGGCCCAAAGGGGCAATAAAGTTGCTTTCGAACGCCTGAGCTACATAGGTCTCTTCGCGACCGGACATGTGAGGGCGAGATAGCCAGATACGCACTAGTTTATTCCTATTCCTGATAGCCGTGAGCACGCATTGAGGGGGCGAGCAAGGACTTAATTTTTTCGGGCAAAGTTTCGGAAGCGGCCAAGCCTTTGCCGACAGAGGACGCTGTGATTGAGGATGTCGCTTCTATGAGTTGCGTTTGCCTAGCGGCTACCCCGAGCCATTTTGTTATGTCAGCCAAGCTGTCCGCGGGATTATTAGTGAAGTCCTCGTAGCGCATTTGATACACTCGGGAATCCATGATTTGCGCAAATGCCGCATCGCTAGAGGTAACGCAAGCAGCCCATTGCCGAGCGACTATCTCGTCTAAAGGGGCTCCCGAAAGGCTACCCAACTCTGAAAAGCGCGGCCCCCAAGAGTCGAAATGCTCTTGACGACCAAACCTAATGGCCAGTCGGTTTCTTAGCGCGGAAACGGCATAGCGTGGCAGGTCAGAAAGTGGTGCATATCGGGCCTTTGCCGCATAGTAAGATAGGCTCGGTACCTCCAACTCGCCGCGCCAACGCTTACGCGCGGAAACAATGATGTCAAACCCATTCCGTACAATATGTATATATAGTGCCTCGGGTAGGACCGCATCGACAAACGGCACACGCAACGTATTTGCGCATGTTTTCTCCACAACGAATCTAGGGCAACCTTGTTTCTGCCAAATCCTATAAAATGAAGAACGGATTGCTTGTCGTACAACGGGTGTCGCCCGTTCGGGCGGTATTTCATCAGTGGGTAAGTCGAGATTGCCGTGCCGCCAAATCGGATTGATTTCGTCGCACGGCCAAGTTTCGAAATCCTGCAGTCGCGTTAATGCGTCACGAAGGGCGTTGGTCCCTGATCTCCCTGCCCCTATAATTATCAGCGGAGTAAAAGGGAGCGGGGCATATTCTTCATCTGACATTAAGAAATTGTCCTCAAAATAATACGTATATCCTCAACGAAACTCCAGTTTCGCATATATTCGAGATTTATCCGAACTTTGTCTGGCCAAATTACATATGTATTGTGCTGCTCCGGATTTTTAACGTTGGCGAGCATTTGCTCCTCGTCGCGATATTTAAGGCTAGCAGGGCCAGTAATACCGGGGCGCAACTGCAAAAGTTTCCGATCTTCTCCTTCTAGGCAGTCTAAAAACCCACGCACATCTGGTCTAGGTCCAACGACTGACATATCCCCAATCAGCACATTCCAAAGTTGAGGTAATTCATCTATTTTATAGCGCCTAAGCTTTGCCCCAAGAGGAGTAATTCTGTCGTCACTTGCAGTTGTAATAGTAGTTCCGTCCATTGCCCGCATCGTGCGAATTTTTATCACTTTGAATAGCTTTCCGTCACGACCGACACGTTCCTGTCGGAAGAACCCAGTTGCACCAGTATCACGCGCTGCAAGTCTCCACGCTACAACGATTACTGGCCACAAAATGGCCAGTCCTAGTGCTGCCGCAACGATATCGAAACAGCGCTTAATCGTAACATCTACGCGTGTCATTTAGTTGGCCATCTACGTTCTGATCCCATCCCACGAATTAGAAAGGCGCGCTGTTCCGATGATTAGATTTACTACGCGCTCTGAGGTGTTTCTTATGCAATAGTCGGACGGCACTGGGTGGGACAGGTTGTCATTCTCACGTGCCGTGAAGCTACTCGTAATGGCAGCGATGCCGTCCAAGATGGAATCAGCGTTCAGCCCTGTCATGATTAGGCAGCCAACATCCAAACCTTCAGGGCGTTCAATTGCGTCACGCGGTGTAATTGCCGGAAACCCAAGCATCGAGCTTTCCTCAGCGATCGTCCCACTGTCAGAAATCGCACAGAAAGCACGCATCTGCAGTTTATTGTAATCGTGGAAGCCGAAAGGCTTCATCCACTGTACACGCTTATCCAACGTGACATCCGTAAGCGCATCCAAGCGTTTGCGTGTGCGCGGGTGAGTAGAGACGATGACTGGCATATCGTACTGCTGAGCAATTCGGTTGAGAGCACTAACCAATTGTAAAAGGCGAGCCGCACTATCAACATTCTCTTCGCGATGCAGCGAGACGATGAAGTATCCACGATCGTTCAAGCCAATCCGTTTCAGTATATCCGATGCCTGAATATCTTCAAGGTAATGATCAAGAACTTCGCGCATCGGTGACCCGGTTAAATATATACGCCGGTGATGAACTCCCTCAGAAAGCAAGTGCCGACGTGCGTGCTCTGTATAAACCAAGTTGAAGTCTGAAATATGATCAACCAGCTTACGGTTAGTTTCTTCAGGAACGTTCCGATCAAAAGATCGGTTGCCAGCCTCCATGTGATAAACCGGAACCTTCATGCGCCGCGCCATTATTGCGGAAATCGCCGAATTGGTATCTCCAAGAACAACAACCGCGTCAGGCTTTTCTATGGCAATAACTTTCTCACTTTCGATTAAAATCTTTCCTAGTGTCTCACCTAAAGTACCGCCTCCCGTACCAAGAAAGTGGTCCGGTTTGCGTACGCCAAGATCTTCAAAAAAAACTTCATTTAGCTCGTAGTCCCAATTTTGACCCGTGTGGACAACGACATGGTCAGTGTAGGTGTCAAGACGTGCCATTACACGCGAAAGACGAATAATCTCGGGCCTGGTGCCGAGAATAGTCATAACTTTGAGACGTTTCATTATAGAACCTTGTCAGCAAAAGTGTCGGGGTTAGTTGGATCGAAAAGGTCATGTGTCCAGAAAAGCGTTAATAGCTCAGTGTCGCCAACATTCTCAATCGAATGGGTGTGAAGCGTCGGCATGTCCACCGGCGCTGGATTATTGCCTGAAACATGATATTCCCAAACCACGTCGCTCAAAACTTTGCGGATACGAATAATCGCTTCGCCTTGAACTACGAGAAAGCGTTCGACTTTATTTAAATGGAAGTGATCACCCCGAGTTACTGTGGGCAAAGTCGTTGACAAAAAAGTTTGTCCGCCACCCCCGCCTTTTACAGCTTCGAACAACGTCCCGCGCGCATCCGTATTTAGCTTTAGCGGCCGTGGGAACCCTTTCGGATACAACGCTGCACGATAAGTATTAAATAGCGCATTTGTGAAAGGGTCGCGAAGGTCGGGGTAGATGTTGGCATGATAGTCGCGGTGAAAACGCTGGAGCAGCTCGAATAGGTTAACTACCGCAATGTCATGCGCTGGCGGACGTAGAACACCGGCATTGCCGCTCACTACCGCCTCAATCGCTGCGTGCGCTGCGGCCCCAGCATGCAAAAGTGATACGCGCCCGTCAGG
>NZ_WMDZ01000003.1:82500-113681 GCF_021735935.1 Sulfitobacter sp. M39 | reverse complement strand
AAGGGTGGCGCATAAAAGAACGGAAATCAGCTGCTTCATATCAAAGGCCTTTCGAGTACTGAGCGGTACTTACGCGCGGTGACGTACAGTTCAACCCCCCTTGGTACGGTTCAGTCCTTTTATTTCACCCATACACGCCCTAGTTCTGCATTATGAATGAAAACGCATCAAAATCGCGAATACTGTCGACAGCGCGCGCCCTGTTCTTCGTCAACGGCTTTGAAAAAGTCACGACGGATCTTTTGGCGCGCGAGGCTTCTGTGTCCAAGGCGACGATCTACCGCCATTTCGACAATATGTCGGACATCCTGCAAAATGTGCTCGAGGCCGAGGCAGAGGTTTTTCGCGCCGAGGTGCTGGGAGATATCTCCGGCCATCCCGATTTGCGCACCGCGCTGATCTCGTTCGGGCGGAAATTTCTGAGCTTTCTAGGGGAGCAGGATTCGGTCGAGTTTACCTGTCTGATCCACGAGGTTGCCCGCGACTACCCGCAAATCGGTCGCACCTTCTATACCGCCGCGTTCGAGGCGGTGTGCGCCGCCGTTTGCGGTTTGCTGGTGCAGGGGCAGGAAAACGGCGACCTGCGCGACGATTTCGACCCGCGTGATGTGGCCGAAGACCTTATTTCATTGCTCAAGGGCTTTGGCATGGTTCGTGCGCAACTGGGGCTGACGACGCGCCCCTACAAGGATATCGACCAGCATGTCACCCGTGCGGTCGATACCATTCTGGTCGCTTACCGCGCGTCAGGCGGGGTCGGGTCGGCGTAATTTGCCACATGCATGATCGCGGCCTGCGTATTGTCGCCGCTGATGGCAAGCTTGGGGCCCATGGGCAGCGCGCTCATCCCCAGACGGTTCATCCAGCGTTGGAACACGGCAGGCACGATCCCGATCACATGGGTCGCCCCTTGTTCGGTCGCGGCACGCGCCATGCCACGGATCAGCTTGGTTTGGATCGCCAGCCGCCTGTGCGCGGGCTCGTTTCTTGACAAAAACAGCCGCGTGGCTTCCCAGACATGGGGCATTACGGGCGCTTCTTCGTAGAGCACATATTCAGGAATATCCGGCAACATCCCGCGCTGTGCGTCTTTCAGCATATAGGTATAACAGCCGCATTGCGCCGTGGTCGGTAGCAACCGCACGCCTGCCAGCACCCGACCGTATTCATGGATCACGACAGACCGGCTTTGTGGGGTGTCGTATTGGTCAAACTCCATCCCTTCGGTATGGGGCAGATCCCATTCCTTTTGATCGATAAAAACGGATTTGCGTGCTTTCAGAAAATCCGAATAGAGTTGCCCGTACCGATACTGGTTGCCGATATGCACCACTGTCTCTTCCAGCCGTGTCGCGTATGAAGGCACATCACTGTCAACGGGTCGCGTCTGCAGAGCGGCCTGAACCGAAGGCTCCAACTGGATCGTCTCTGCACGCTGGTGCGATTTTGCGTTCTGGATACCCATTGTTCTTTGCCTAAAGCTCCGCTCAAGTAACGAAAAAGTTAACAAAATGCATACAGCCACGGTTCTGCCATGATCGCAACAAATTTTCCACCAATAGTTGAGGTGTATCGTAGTGAAATATCAGCAGATTCGTTTGGCGCTCAATTCCGCGTCAGGCTGACAGAGGAAGCGCAACATGGAAGCAATTGACAATGTTAATTTGCCTCAGGCCCGCCCGGTTCTAAGCCGGCTGCGGGATTATGCGCTTGTGGGCAGCCGTGCGTTTGGCCAGCGGGCGATCATCTATACCGCAGCTATTGCTCTGGCAGGCTATTACTATGAACTGAACGTCGCGCTGTTTTTCTTTTTCGCGATCGCTTTATGCGAAATCTATGACATCGTCGTGCTGCGCTACATTCTGCGCAACACCCGGTCCAAGACCCTCAAGATCCGCAAATCGCTGTTCCACATCTACATGACCACGGCGCTAAGTGCGACGACGATTGCGCTTTTCTGCATCGCGATCGCGATGCAGCAGGGCGTGGGAAACAGCCACTTTCTGCCGCTTTTCCTGTTGATTTCCGCCTCTATCTTCGCGGCGATGAACAACCACCAGTTTTTATATGTGCTGGGGTTTCGGCTGGCGATCTACATCGGGGCGATCCTCTATATCCCGATCCGCGATGTCGTCGTGGCGCGCCCCTCGCTGGACTCTGAAATCTGGCTGAACCTCTTCACCGCGCTGTTTGTTCTGGGCTTCGTATTCGAACTCGCCCGGACCTTCATCAAGGGGTATTCCGCGCTGATGAAGAACCGCCTCGCGCTCCAGACCGAGAACAAGAATGCCCTCGCCGCAAGCGAGGCCAAGACCCGTTTCCTGTCCACCGTCAGCCACGAATTGCGCACGCCGCTCACGTCGATCCGCGGTGCGCTTGACCTGATCAACGCAGGGTCAGCGGGAGAGGTGCCGGACAAAATGTCGCGGCTGCTTGATATCGCGACGCGCAACTCGAACCGTCTGGGGGATCTGGTCGGGGATTTGCTGCTTTTGCAATCAGCGGATGTGGGGAAATTCTCGCTTGATTTGGGCAATGTGGATCTGGCCGAGGTCGTGAACACGGCCGCCCATTCATTCCAGCCCTATGCCAGCCGCTTTGGCGTCGCGGTAGAGATTAACGTTGCCGCAGACGAGCCCATCGTGCGCGGCGACAAGAAACGCCTTGATCAGGTGATCGTGAACCTGCTGTCCAATGCCGCCAAATTCTCAGAGGCGGGGGGCACCATCCGTGTGGGCCTCACGCGGGAGAACGAGAACCTCGTGATTTCGGTCGCCGATCAAGGGCATCGGGATTCCCGAGGGCAGTGAAAGCGTCATCTTCGAGGAATTCGGCCAGATCGATTCAAGCGACCAGCGCAAGTTTCAGGGCACGGGCCTTGGCTTGTCGATCTCGAAACGTATCGTGGATGCCCACGGCGGCAGCATCGCCTATAAAAGCAAGCTCGGCGTGGGCACCACCTTCTGTGTTGTGCTCAAGGCAGCGGATGCGGCCAAGGCGGTTAAGCCCGAAAGCTATTCCACCGCCGCCTGATCTACCGGCACGGCCCGCAACATCAGCGGGCCATCGGGCCGCATGGTAAAGGTCAGGTTCGGTGGCGCGACAGGGTGGTCCGTCACTTCAAAAGACGCCCGCCGCAGCGCCGAGGCAAGCAGCACCATAATCTCTGTCTCGGCATATTGCGCCCCGATGCAGATGCGCGGCCCGTCCCCAAAAGGAATATACTGTCCGCGCGGGTACTTACGGTCCAGAAACCGGTCGTGCTGGTACAGCGCCGCATTGTCCCACAGCAGCTCGTTCCGGTGCAGCGCATAGACCGGGAACATGATCACGTCGCCCTTTTTGAACGTCACATCCTTGATCGTCACCTCATCCGTCGCATCACGGGCGAACAAGGCACCTGCGGGGTACATCCGCAGGGTTTCACGCACATGCGCGTGCAGTTTGGGCATCTTGGGCAGATCGTGAAAGCCGATGGGCCCGTCACCGCAGGCCTCCATCACCTCGGCGCGCAGATCGGTCTGCACCTCGGGGTGCATCGCCAGCAGATAGAGCCCCCACGCGACTGTATTGGCCGAGGTCTCATAGCCCGCCGCGACAAAGGTCAGCAGGTTGTCGACAGTCGTCTCGACATCTTCCTTATCCGTCTCAAGCGCCTCGATCAGCAGGTCGAGGAAATCGACCGCCTCTGCATGGCGCTGTGCGCAGCGGTTGGCGATCACGTCATGGGTCAACTGCCGCAGATCACGGATCGCTTTCTTGCTGCGCAGCCATTTCAGACGCGGCACCCATTTCGGCAGGCCCATCAGATCGAACAGCGACATATAGCTGATATAGTCGGTGAACCGTCGCATCCCCTGACGTACATCCTGCTTGGACACGGCCTCGTTCCCCGAGAACATCACCCGCGAGATATTGGTGAGCGTCGCCTCTTGCGCCGCATCCGATACGTCTACCTCGCCGTCCGTGCGCGCAAAGAAATCCGCCAGCTCGTCGCCGGTCTGGGCAAAGTGTCGGGTCAGCACGGGCAGGTTGCGCGCGGCAAAAAGCGGCGCATAGCGGTGCCGTTGCGCGCGCCATTTCTCGCCTTCCGACAGGATCATACCGTTGCCGACCACGGGGCCGATGACGTTATGTGTAAACTCCGCCTTGGGAAAGCGGCGCCCGACACCGGCCAGCAATTCGGTCACCATATCGGGGTCACAGACATAGTGGATCTTGGCCGGCCCTTTCAGATATCTTTGCGTGCGCGTCGCGTCGGGGATCACCGAAAAGATATTCTTCCCCGCTTTTTTGGCAAAGTCGATCAGCCCAACCTCGGCCTTGGCCAAATCCGCCTCGACAGGGATCGGGTGCGCCGGTGTCGCCCCATTGGGCGCAGGCATATTCTGTGTATTCATTGTCGTCTCCTTGCCGGCCCACGGGTGGCGTTTATCACACCGGTGTTTCTAACAGGGAAACAATGATTAATTCTATCTAAAGTTACGTACGTGCGCGAAACGTCAGGTCGCTGAGGTCTTGATGCTGTTAGTGCGTAAATGTGCGGCAGCGTCGGCGCGGGTCATTTTGCCTTGGGCCAGTTCCACCATCATATCGGCGAGTTCCTGATCCACAGCGGCCTGCAGCTCGTATCCGTTCTGGTCAAGAAAATCGCTGGCGACAAAGAAGGCCGTGCGCTTGTTACCATCGACAAAAGCGTGGTTGCGGGCGATGGCTTCGGCATAGCAGGCGGCCAGTTCAAAAAGCGATGTTTCGCCAAAGGCATATAGGTTCATCGGGCGGGCCAGTGCGGATTCCAGTAGGTCACCATCGCGCAACCCGCGCGCGCCGCCCGCCAGTTCCAGAACGCAATCATGCATGTATTCAACGAGTTCACGGGTAACCCAGCGGGGCTCCGTCATCGTTTGGCGAGTTCCAGTATCGTGCTGCGATGCCGTTCAAGCCCGCGCGCCACGCGGTCTTTATCCTGCGCGGTCACCCCTTCGGTCAGGGCGGGCAGGGCGGTCAGGCGACGGTATTCATCTGCTGACAACAGCACCAGACGGTCACGTTGATGGCTGGTGATGATGACAGGCTCGCTCATCGCCGCATCGCTGAATGCGCCGATGTTGTTCTTGAATTCGGTGGCGGTGACACGTGTCATGGGGCTCTCCTGTAGCGTCACCGCACAATATAGGCAAAATGGACATTTTGTCCATATAGGCCGTGGTCACAGTTTTGGCTGGACCGTTAAGGCAATACCAACTCTTCCCCGTTCTGCCAGCTTTGCGCCAGCGCCTTTGCCTCACCTTTTTGCTGGGGTGCCAACTGTTGGCCCATTTGCATCAGCCGTTCTTCGGGCGCGTCGAGCGCGCCGTCGCGGTCATAGGCCATCGCGGTATCCTGCAACGCCCATGCGGTCACGGGGTCCGGAGTGACGCTGATCCCTTCGGCATAGAAATGCGCGAGCTTCGCAAGGGATCGGGGCTCTCCGCGTTCGGCGGCGGCACGGTACCAGCGCGCGGCCTCTGCCGGATCGGCGGGGCGGCCCTGACCGTTTTCATACAGCAATCCTACGTTCAGATAGGCAACGGGTTCGCCGTATTCCGCAGCTTGCTGATACCAGACCATCGCCTCGTCAAAGTCCTGCTGCACACCGCGCCCAAGCGCGTAGTGCTTGCCCATATTGACCTGCGCAGCGGGGACGCCATTGCGCGCTGCCTCATAGTACCAGCCGACGGCTTTCTCGTCATCTTGCGAGGTGCCAAGCCCCTCGGCATAGAGGTTGCCCAGATTGATCTGCGCGGGGGCATAGCCCTGTTCTGCCGCGAGCCTATACCATTCAAGCGCTTGGCCGTGGTCCTGCTTTACCCCGACGCCGTGGTTGGCCATCCACCCCAGCGAATATTGCGCGTCGGCCAGACCCTGTTCCGCCGAGGCACGCAAAAGCTGCTGCGCCTCTTCGGGGGCCGCATCGCCGCCGCGGCCTTCCAGCAACAGGATGCCCAAGCGGTACTGGCCCATGGCAGAGCCTTGCTCTGCCGCTTTGCGATACCATGCGCGGGCCTCTGCATCGCTTTGCGCGGTGCCTTCGCCCAGTTCATGCATGTTGCCCAGACTGAACTGCGCCTTGTCGAACCCTTGGGCCGCAGCGCGGGTGAAATAGTCGAACGCGGTTTTCGCGTCGGGGTCGACGCCTTGCCCAAAGCGGTAGGACACGCCCAGAGAGTTCAACCCGCAGGGGTTGTTCTGCTCGGCAGATTTCTTGGCCCATGCGACGGAATCATCAAAGCTTTGCGGCACACCATCACCGCCGCGATAGTACAGGCGGCCGACCTGACATTGCGCCTCGGCGTCGCCCTGTTCGGCCAGCGGCAGCAGCAGTTCCAGCGCGTGGGTATAATCGCCTTGCTCGAACGCGGCCATGCCGTCCTGCACGGTCTGGGCCTGTGCGGCCATGGGCATCACCGCGGCGAGTATAGTACGGCCAAACCAGCTTCGTTTTGTTTTATCTGCCATCGATAGGGTCCTTCTTGTCGGGTCGGCAGCCTGCTGCCTTTTCGCGCTTTCGTAACGCGTATCCCCTATCGATGCACGCCGCGGGTCCGCCAAATCTCGGCGGAAAATTGCGTGTTTCTGCTGTGGCTTAGGCCGGGATGCTCCGACCGGCAAAGACCCGCGCGCGGGCGCGGGGGTGATCGGCAAAAAGGATACCCATGGGTAACTTTAGGCAGGCGCTGCACCCGCCCGACGCGACGCGCGCTGCGAGAGGAAGGCGCAGACCAGAAGCTGCGAGATATGGTAGATCATCAGCGGCAAAACGATGGCGCCGACCAGATCGGGCGCAAAAAGCGCCGTGGCAATGGGCAACCCGCTGGCAAGGCTTTTGGTGGACCCGCAGTAGAACAGCACCGCGCGATCCGCGTCGGGCATCCTCGTCGCCTTGCCAAGCGCGATCATCGACCACATGCCCACAGCCAGAAACATCCAGACCACGGCGAACAGCAGCATCAGCGTGGTGACGGGGATCGCGGACCAAAGCCCCGAGACTGTCCCCGCGCTGAAGGCAGAGTAGATGATCAGCATGATTGACCCGCGGTCCACGATCATGGTCAGCAGCTTGTGGCGTTGCACAAACCCGCCCACCAGCGGACGCATCACCTGCCCGACGATGAAAGGCAGCAGGATCTGCACGCCGATTTTGCCGATGGCATCCAGACTGACGCCGCCGTCGCCCTGATGCAGCAGCAAGGTCACCAACACCGGCGTCAAAATGACCCCGATGAGGTTAGAGACAGAGGCCGCACAGATTGCTGCAGGCACATTGCCCCCCGCAATCGAGGTGAAAGCAATCGATGATTGCACGGTCGAGGGCAGTACCGACAAAAACAGCAGCCCCATGGTCACCGTAGCCCCAAGGATCGGGCTACACAGCGTCGCCAGCACCACGCCAATCAGCGGAAACAGCACATAGGTCGCGCCAAAGGTCATCCCCTGCAGGCGCCAATTGGTGATGCCAGCCTTGACCGCGCTTGGGTCCAGCTTGGCCCCATACAGAAAGAACAGCAGCGAGACGGCCCAGAAGGTCACCCCGCGCAGGCCTTCGGCGGCGATACCTGTGGCAGGCAGCACAATGCCCGCGATCACGGTGGCCAGCAGCAAGATCATATAGGCGTCGATGCCGATGCGTTTGATATAATTCATGGGAATGCCTGCGTTGTCGAAAGATCGATATAGGGGCGCTGCCGGCCCGTAAAGGGCGAGCGGAGGCTTCAACCTCCGCTCGCCCAAGTGGCGCGGGGTCAGAAGCCTGCGGCTTGCCCGTCTTTGCGCGGGTCAGAGCCTGCGGCGTAACCGCCTGCCTCGTTGCGTTGCACCAGTTGCGCGCCGCCGAAGCCAAAGGCGTTGTCCGGTGCCTCGATCTGGATCGCATGGCCAAGCGCCTTGAGCCCGTCGAGCAGATCGGCAGGCATCGACGGTTCGCAGGCGACGGCCAACCCCTCGATCGCGCGCCAGCGGGGGGCATCGGCGGCGGTCTGGGGGTCTTGGTCCCACAGCTGAGTGCGCAGCAAGAGCTGCATGTGGCCCTGTGCCTGAATAGGCCCGCCCATCATGCCAAAGGCCATCAGCGGCGCGCCGTTCTTCATGGCGAAGCCCGGAATGATCGTGTGGAAGGGGCGTTTGCCCGGCGCGACCTGATTGGGGTGGCCGTCCTGTGTCGTGAAGCCAAAGCCGCGGTTCTGCATGGACACACCCGTGCCCGGCACCACCACACCAGAGCCGAAGCCCGCGTAGTTCGACTGGATAAAGCTGACCATCATGCCCGAGGCATCACCGACGTTCAGCAGCACGGTGCCGCCCTGTTTCGGTGCCCCCGCGCCAAAGTCTTGCGCCTTGTTGGCATCAATCAATGCGGCACGGGATTTAAGGTAATCGGGGTCAAGCAGGGCTGCTTCGTCCACATCGGTCATGTGATCGCGATCGGCGACATAGGCGTGCAGATCGGCATAGGCGAGCTTGACCGCCTCGATCTGCAAATGCACGGCAGCCAGATCGTCGGGGCCGTGGTCGCGGATGTCGGTTTGCTGCAACATGCCAAGCGCCATCAGCGCGGCGATGCCCTGACCGTTTGGCGGGATCTCGTGCAATTCCACGTCGTCAAAGCTTTGGCTGATGGTGCCGCACCAATCGTTGTGATGCGCGGCCAGATCGTCGGCTGTCATCGCGCCGCCATTGGCCTTGGCGAAGGCCGCGATCTCTTGCGCGATCTCGCCCTCATAGAAGGCGCGGCCCTTGGTTTCGGCAATAGCGCGCAGGGTGCGTGCGGCGCCGGGGTTGCGGAAGCGTTCGCCGGGTTTGGGCGCGCGCCCCTCGGGCATGAAGGTTTCGGCAAAGCCGGGCTGGTCCTTGAGCACTGCGGCCCCTTTGGCCCATGCCGTGCCCACGACGGGCGACACGATGAACCCGTCTTCCGCATAGCGGATCGCGGGGGCGAGCACGGTGGACAGACCAAGGCTGCCGAATTTTTCAGACAGTTCGACCCAGGCGCTGACGGCACCGGGGACGGTCACGGCGTCCCAGCCATGTTCGGGGATGCCGTCCTTGAAATACTCGGGCGTCCAGGCGGAAGGCGCGCGGCCCGAGGCGTTCAGCCCGTGCAGCTGCTTGCCGTCCCACAGGATGCAGAAGGCGTCAGAGCCAAGGCCGCAGCCGGTGGGTTCGACGATTGTTAGCACAGCCGCCGTGGCGATGGCCGCATCCACAGCGTTGCCGCCCTGTTGCAGGATGGACAGACCGGCTTGGGTCGCCAGCGGTTGCGAGGTGGTGACGACGTTCTCGGCCAGAATGGGCGAGCGGCGCGAAGGGTAGACGGGATCATGACGTAGGCGCATGGGTTGGCCTTTCTGTAGATGTACGGTTTTTGAGGTGACTGCGGATGGCCCAGACAATGGACACGAAAGCCGCAATCAGGAAAATCAGGCTGATGGGGCGGGTGAAGAACAGTGTCGGGTCTTCGTCCGTCATCAGCGCGCGCCGCAGATTGGTTTCGGCGATCGGGCCTAGAATGACCCCCAGCACCAAAGGTGCCAGCGCATAGCCAAGGGCGCGCAGCGTGTAGCCGGTGATGCCGATAAAGATCAGCAGGTAAAGGTCGGTCACGCGGTTGTTCAGCGCAAAGGTGCCCACGACACAGCAGGTCATCACCACCGGCACGATCAGCCATTTGGGCACTTCGGTCACCCGCAGGAACAGGCGCATGGAGCAGATCGACACGATCAGCATCATGAAGGACGCGACCACCATCGCGATGAACATGCCATAGACAAGGTCACCGTGATCCATGATCAGCCGTGGCCCGACCGAGATGCCATGCACCATCAGCGACGCCATGAGGATCGCATCGACAGCCGATCCGGGGATGCCCAGACCGATAAGCGGGATCAACCCGCCGCCCGCGGTGGCGGAGTTGCCTGCCTCGGAGGCGACGATGCCGTCGGGTTCACCGGTGCCGAACTTCTCGCTGTTCTTCGATCCGCGTTTGGCTTGGTCATAGGCGACGAGGTTGGCGATGGACCCGCCCGCACCGGGCAGGGCGCCGATCAGCACCCCCACGATGGACGACCGCAGCAGGTTGACCGGACGCATCAACACTTCTTTCATCACGGTCCATGTCTGGAAGTCGATGGCCCCTGTGACCAGCGCATTGCCCGACCGCACGCTGTCGGCATTCTCTACCTCTGACACAAGCTGCGAGATGGCGAAGATCCCGATCAGCACCACCAGAAACGGCAGGCCGGCCTGTAGCATCTCTATCCCGAAATCAAAGCGCGGGCGGCCCATGATCGGGTCCGTCCCAACGGTAGAGATTGCAAGCCCGATCAGCCCCGCCAAAATGCCGCGCATTGCGGATGTACCAACAAGGCTGGCCACGATGGTCAGGGCAAAGATGATAAGCGAGAAATACTCCCACGGGCCAAGGCGCACGGCGAAAAGCGCGAGCGGCGGTGCGGCGAAGATCAGCACGATGGTCGAGATCACGGTGCCAAAGAAGGACGCCCAGACCCCGATGGACAGCGCGCGCCCCGGTTCGCCGTTGCGCGCCATGGGGAAGGCGTCAAAGGTGGTGGCGACCGACGATGGCGTGCCGGGGATGCCCAGCAATGCCGCCGAGATCAGCCCGCCCGTATAGCCCCCCACATAAACCGACAGCATCACGGCGATGCCTTGCAAAGGCTCCATCGTGAAGGTCAGCGGCAGGGTCAGCACAATCGCCATCGTGACGGTGAAACCGGGGATCGCCGCCGCAACGATGCCCGCGACGGACCCCGCCAGCATATAGGCCAGCGTCGCCAGCGTGAAAATCTGCGCGGCCCCTGTCATGAAATCAGTCATTCAAAGCACTCCGCGCGGTAGGAAGACGGTGAACACTTCGGCAAAAAGCCAGTTCAGCCCGAAGGAAAACACCACAGCCACCACAGCAGCGAGGGCGATAGACTTGGGCGTGCGTGGCATCAGGATCACCTGAAGCACGAAAAGGAAGATCAGGCTGGCGATGGAAAACCCCAGCACAGGAATGGTCAGCAGATAGGCTGTGAGCGCGCCAAGGCAGACAAACACCAGATAGCAGCGTTTCGCCCATGCTACGGCCTGTGCTGCGAAATCACCGTAAGCGTGGCGGGGGATCTGGCGCAGCGCGTCGATGATCGCGATGGCTGATACGATCGCCATCGCGCCAAAGATGATCTTGGGGAAAGCCCCCGCGCCGAGCTTTTCAAAACGCGAGGTCGCAATGCCGCTGGCCGAGATGAACAATGCGATCGAGGCCAGCAGGAGGAAGGCATAGCTCAGGAGGCGGGCAACCAAGCCCGCCTCCTGTGACTTCATGGGGTCGTGCCCGTTCATGGAGCCAGAACCGACGACAGCGATTTCACTGTCTCGTCCAGTTTGGTCAGATAGGCACGGTAGTCCTCTTGACCGCGGAACCCGACATCTGCACCCGCATTGTTGGTCTGCTCGATGTAGGTGGGGTCTTGGGCCATCTCTTGCAGCGCGGCTTCAAGCGTGTCGCGGACCTCTTGCGGGGCCCCTTTGGGCATCACGATGCCGCGGGTCACGTTCAGCTCAAGATCCTGACCCAGCTCTTTGAAGGTCGGCACATCGGGGGCGGCGTCCACCCGGTCAGTCGCGCCGACGGCAAGGAAGGTCAGATCGCCATTGTCGACGAATTGCTTGGAGGAGCTGATGTCGCCGATGGCTACGTCAAGGTTGCCGCCAACCAGCGCGCGCACGCGCTCTCCGGTGCCTTCATAGCCGACGTATTTAAACTCAAGCCCGAACGCCTGTTCGATCATCGCAGCGTGCAGATGCGGGACGCCGGCCAATGTGACGCCCATGGAGATCTCGCCGGGATGTGCCTGGGCGTAGGTCACGAATTCCTCGAAGTTGCTGTAGTTGTCGGATTTTCCCGCCACCAGATACTGGGGCGATGCTGCCATCAGTGCGATCGGGTCAAAGTCATCCCATGCCAGATCGGTGATGCCGGTTTCGGTGGCGACCAACAGACCTTCGTGCACTTGGCTGATGGTATAGCCATCCGCGGCGCGGCGCGAGGCCTCGCGCAGGCCCACAGTGCCGCCAACGCCGGGCATGTTGATCACGGGCATTTCAGCGCCAAGGAACGGCTGCACGTTGTTGGCCACAAGGCGCATCAGCGTGTCAGACCCACCACCGGGCGACCAGGGCACGATGAACTCTACCGCGCGCTCGGGGTAGGTGTCGGCTGTGGCGGGGGCTGCCATCAGGCTGGCAGCAGTGAAAAGGGCGGCAAGGCCCGAACGAAACGTCATAGGAGGACTCCCTGTGAGAGAAGCAGCGGTTTATCCGCCACGGGTTTGGTGTCAGTTTCGTGAATAACACAAGAATAACCATATCAAAGCGCGTAATTCTTGCCATTACATTTAGTATATCTTATCTTGATGTATGGATACACGTCAGCTTGAGACTTTATTGGCCATTAGCCAGCATGGCGGCTTTGCTGCGGCGGCGCAGGCCGTGAACCTGACCGCATCTGCCGTCAGCCAGCAGATCGCGGCGCTTGAGGCAGAGATTGGCACGCAGTTGTTCGACCGCACCCGCCGCCCGCCCGCCTTGACCACAAAGGGCGCAGAGATGGTCCGCTCGGCCCAGTCGATCCTGCAGATCGTGTCGGACACAAAGGCCTCCGTCGCGGGGGAGCAGATGCGCGGCACCGTGGCGCTTGGGTCATTGCGGACCGGGGCGAATTCACTGATGCCGCAGGCGCTTGCGACACTGCGCGCCAGCTTTCCGTACCTGAACTTTCGGCTGCGCGTCGGCGTGTCTGAGGAGCTGATGAGCGAGGTCGTTTCGGGCCAGCTGGATGCCGCGGTTGTGGCGGATCACGTGGCGGTGCCCAGCAGTCTGCGCTGGACCCCTGTGCTCACCGAACCGCTGATCGTCCTCACACCGCCCGGCACGGGGACCATCACGCTGGATGATCTGATCCGCGACGTGCCCTATATCCGCTATCGCACGCAGGTGCCGCTGGCGCGCCAGATCGATACCGAAATCGCCCGCCTTGGCGCCGCACCGCGCCAGATCGTGTCAGTGAATACGATGCCTGCCGTGGTGGGCTGCGTGCGCGCGGGTCTGGGCTTTGCCATTATCCCGCAGATCGCGCTACACGATGCTGAAACCGCCTCGCTTGACTGGTTCCCTTTCGGGGCGCCGCCGATCCATCGCCGTCTGGGGCTGGTGCAGCGGGTCACCTCGCGCCGCGCCGAGGTGCTGGCGGCTTTGGTCACCGCGCTGATCCAGCAGGGGCTTTCGGCAGAGGTCTATGATTAGGCGGTAACCGTCTGACGAAACGCCCGCCGCCGATGGGCGACGATGATGCTATAACGCCTGCATCCCAAGGGGCGCTGAAAGTCAGTCGACCTCTAGACACCAGCGCCTGACGGTCTATGTCATCCGACACACGCGTTAATCACCCAGGAAACACCATGCCGACACAGCCCACGGAAAAGATGGCGACAGAGCTTTTGCATGTGCAAGAAGAACTGGCGGCAAAGAATGTCGAGGCGGATGCGCCTAAGAAGCGGTCGCAGCGGGCCTCGCATAGGTTGAACTTTCTCGAAGCGATGATGGAAACTGTGCCGGTTGGCGTCTTGATGGCGGATGCCGAGGGACAGATCATCTATGGCAACAGCCACGTCGAAAAGATGGTGCGCCATCCGGTGCTGCATTCTGATGATGTGGAAGCCTATGGCGAATGGGTGTCGTTTCACGAAGACGGGCGCCGGGTAGAGGGGCATGAATACCCTCTGGCGCGGGTGATCCAGAACAAGGAAGATCACGTTGAAATTGACGTGAACTATCAACGTGGGGACGGGACGCGGTTCTGGATGCGCATCATTGGCGAGCCGGTACTGGACGGCGACGGTGAACGGATCGGCGCGACGGTCGCCCTGATTGACATCGACGAGGAACGCCGCCTGCGTGATGCGCAGAATATCCTGATTGCCGAACTGAACCACCGCGTGAAAAACGCCTTTAGCGTGGTCAAATCCATCGTCAGCCAGTCCTTGCGCAAGATGAGCATTCAGCGCGGCATCCGCGAGACAATTGATCAACGGCTCAACGCCTATGCGACCGCCCATTCCAAACTGGTGGGCACAACATGGGACCGCGCCGCGATTGGTGCCGTGGCTGCCGATGTGCTTGACCCGATTGGCGGCGGGCGGATCACGTTGACCGGGCCGGAGGTAGAGGTGCCATCGCGCCAGGCGCTGTCCTTGTCGATGGCGTTTTATGAACTGGCGACAAACGCGATGAAATACGGAGCCTTGTCGGTTCCTGACGGTGTTGTGAAATTATCTTGGGAACAAGGCAGCGCCGCCGAGGGTTCCTCTATTGAACTCCACTGGGTGGAACAAGGCGGCCCTGCCGCCGAGAAACCCAGCGAGACAGGTTTTGGTAGCTTCATCACAGGGCGTGCCCTCGAGGCGGAAACGGGCGGGAAAATCGATACGGTTTTCGGGCCAAACGGATATGAATGGCATTTGAAGATGCCGCAACAGACGGAAAAGCAGGCAGCAGAATGACAAATCAACCTCAGAATATTTTCATCGTTGAAGATGAGGTCGTTGTCGCATTTGAAATGACCGATCTTTTGGAAGACATCGGCTTTAACGTGGTTGGTCCTAGCATTCACTTGGAAGATGCGAAGGCCAAGGCGCGGGAAGGGGATATTGATATCGCCTTTCTCGATGTGAACCTTGGGCGCGATAAAACATCGAAACCCGTGGCCGATATTTTGCGGGACCGTGGTATCCCTTTTGTGTTCATCACCGCATATGACGCCGACCAGATCAGCTTTCTCGGGCCGGACGACCGCGTTGTGAAAAAGCCCGTGAGCAGTCAGAAGCTGATCGAGACGCTGCGCCGCGTCTACCCAAGCTTAGAGACCGAGTAAGCTCAGACAGGAAACCCCGCCGGCGACGATCCGCGCGCCGCGACACTGCGGCGCAGGGCGGGGCGACTTTGCCCCCGTGACAACGGCCATATGTGAACATATAGTGAACATATGGCTAAGCAAACTGTAGAGCAAAAACTGGCAATCCTGAGCGACGCGGCAAAGTATGATGCGTCTTGCGCCTCTTCGGGGTCGACGAAACGCGACTCGCGCGATGGAAAGGGGGTGGGGTCGAACGAGGGGTCGGGCATCTGCCATGCCTATGCGCCGGACGGGCGCTGTATCTCGCTTCTGAAAATCCTGATGACGAATTTCTGCATCTATGATTGCAGCTATTGCATCAACCGCGCCTCGTCCAACGTCACGCGGGCGCGGTTTAGTGTCGATGAAGTGGTGAAGCTGACCATCGAATTCTATCGCCGCAATTATATCGAAGGGCTGTTTCTATCCTCGGGCGTGATCAAATCGCCCGATGCGACGATGTCCGACATGGTGCAGATCGCGCGCAAACTGCGCCACGAAGAAAACTTTCGCGGCTATATCCATTTGAAGACTATCCCCGACGCCGCGCCAGAGTTGATCGCGGAAGCGGGGCTGCTGGCAGATCGGCTGTCGATCAATGTTGAGCTACCCACCGATGCCGCCGTTAAGCAGTATGCTCCCGAAAAGAAGCCCGATCAGATCCGCAAAGCGATGGCCGATTTCCGGTTGCGCAAAGAGGTGTCGAAAGACACATCCCACACCGGCAAGCGCCCGCCACGGTTCGCGCCCGCGGGTCAATCGACGCAAATGATCATCGGGGCGGATGGGTCGAACGATGCGGCCATTCTGGGCCAGTCCACGCGGCTCTATTCCAGCTATAAATTGAAGCGGGTGTATTATTCTGCCTTCTCGCCCATCCCTGACAGCTCGGCCAAGCTGCCGCTGATCCGGCCGCCGTTGCAACGCGAACATAGGCTCTATCAAGCGGATTGGCTGCTGCGGTTCTATGACTTCCAGTTGGACGAGATTACATCCGTCACCGCGGACGGGAACCTTGATCTTGAAGTTGACCCGAAACTGGCGTGGGCCTTGGTGCACCGCGCGGTGTTTCCGCTGGATGTGAACCGTGCCACCCGCGAGATGCTGTTGCGGGTGCCGGGGTTCGGGGTGAAGACTGTGAACCGCATCCTGTCCACGCGCCGCCACCGCACCCTGCGCTACGAGGATCTGATCCGCATGGGTGCATCCATGAAGAAGGCGCGCAGCTTTATCACCGCAGGCGGCTGGTCCCCCGGCGGGCTGACCGACAGCATCGACCTGCGCGCGCGGTTTGCGCCGCCGCCCGAACAGCTGACGCTGTTCTGATGCACCGCGCGGTCATGCCCAAGATCGGCACGGCGCAGGCGTGGCGTGATGCGGCGCGGCAGTTTCTGGCCGCCGGCATCCCACCCGAGGCGATCCTGTGGGGCGATACCAGCACGGCACCCGATCTTTTTGGTGCCACCGCCCCGATGCAGACGGGCGGGCAGGTGACCGTGCCGCGTAGCTTCATCAGCATGGCGAGCAGTGTCGTCTGGCACAGCGATCCTGAACGGTTTGCGCGACTTTATGCGTTTCTCTGGCGATTGAAGGACGCACCGCATTTGATGACGGATCGCGGTGATGCCGACCTGTCGCGCCTGCGCCGGATGGAGAAAAATGTGCATCGTTGCCAGCACAAGATGAAGGCGTTCGTGCGCTTTCGCGAAATTGGCGGGCCCGATGCCCCCCGCCGGTCCTTTGCCGCGTGGTTCGAGCCGACGTATCACACGGTAGAACCCACCGCTGATTTCTTCCTGCGTCGTTTCAGCGATATGGATTGGCGCATTCTCACGCCGGATGTCTGCGCGATTTTCGAGGGGGGCAAACTGACCTTCCGCGCGGGGCAGGAAAAGCCCGCGCTGCCCGAGGACGCGAGCGAACAGCTTTGGATCACCTATTTCCAGAACATCTTTAACCCCGCGCGGTTGATGGTCAAAGCCATGCAGTCTGAGATGCCCAAGAAATACTGGAAGAACATGCCAGAGGCCGCGCATATCCCCCAGATGATCGCCGACGCCCCCGCCCGTGCCCGCGCCATGGCCGAGGCAGCACCGTCCTTCCCACCGCCGCGTCTGGCGCAGGTGCAGGCGCAACTTGCCGCGCATCAATCCGCGTGGGAGGGGCCGAAAGACGCGCTGGCCAAGGACATCGCCGCCTGCACCCGCTGCCCCTTGCATTGCTACGCAACGCAGGCCGTACCGGGCGAGGGCCCCATGAATGCCGATCTGATGATCGTGGGCGAACAGCCGGGCGATCAGGAGGATTTAAGCGGGCGGCCCTTCGGCGGGCCCGCGGGGCAGCTCTTTGATCAGATCGCAGGGCGGGCGGGGCTGCAGCGGGACAAGGCGTTTGTGACCAATGCGGTGAAACACTTTAAATTCACCCCGCGCGGTAAACGCCGTCTGCACCAACGGCCAAATGCATCCGAAATCCAGCATTGCCGCTGGTGGCTGGATGCCGAGATCGCGCAGGTCAAACCCAAGCTGATTTTGGGCATGGGGGCTACTGCTGCGGAAGGCCTGACCGGACGGCGCGACGCGATCACCGCCCGCCGTGGCACGGTCGAACAAACGCCCTCGGGCACGCCGGTCTTGCTGACGCTGCATCCCTCGTATCTTTTGCGCCTCCCCGATCCTCAGGCCAAAGCCGACGCAACTGCCCAATTTCAAGACGATTTGGCCGCCGCCGTACGAATGTTGGCCTGAAAAGGCGTAACCTCGTAGGGGGCAGTTGCAATATGGCTATTGGATGCCATATACCATCCACATGGATGGAGAATCGAGATGAGCAACGTCAGGCAGCTACGGGAAAAGCAACCCGAGAACGAAAAGATCACGATCAACCTCGGCTTTGTCGATCTAGGGCGGATCGACCTGCTGGTGCAGGAGGGGTTCTACTCTAACCGCAGCGATTTCATCCGCACGGCGATCCGTAAACAGTTGGATCATCAATCGGAGACGGTGACTCGGTCTATCGACCGTCACACAATGGAAATGGGTCTGCGCGATTACTCCGTCGCGGACCTCGAGGCGGTGCAAGCGGCAAATGAAGTGCTGCACATCAAGGTCGTCGGTCTGGCCCGTATCGCGCGGGATGTGACGCCAGAGCTGGCGCTTGCGACCATCGGCTCCATCAACGTGCTGGGGGCGCTTCAAGCCAGCACCGACGTCAAAAAAGCACTCGGCGACCGGATCAGTTAGCTCCGGCATCATCCTAAAAAGGAATGCGACATGACAGATGAATTTAACGCGGCCATGCGCCGTGCCGGAAAACTTGTGCGCGCGGGTAACCCCAAAGCGGCGACCGAAGCCATCCAGAACGCGCTTGGCGCCGGAGGGCTGGGAAGCATGGCGAAAGGTGGCAAAAGCCCCTTTGGAAAAGCCAAGATCGGCCGCGGCCTGCGCGAGACGCTTTCGGGGCTGGCGCAATTAACCCTGAACGGCGGTGACAGCACCGAGCCGGACCTGCCCGAGGGCGCCACATTCGACAGCGGCAGCTTTTCCTGCAGCGCAGGCAGCCGTGACTATCGGCTCTATATCCCCAATCTCAAAGGCGCTGCGCCGACAGGTTTGGTGATGATGCTACACGGGTGCAAACAATCCCCTGTGGATTTTGCCAACGGCACGGGCATGAACCAACTGGCCCAGGAGCATGGGTTGATCGTGGTCTATCCGGCGCAATCGCGCATGGCGAATATGCAGAACTGCTGGAAATGGTTTGATCCGGCCGATCAGATGCGCGGCGCGGGTGAACCGGCGATCCTTGCGGGCCTGATGCAACAGCTGCAGCGCGACCATTCTATTCCCAAAGGGCGCAGCTTTGTTGCGGGGCTGTCGGCCGGCGCGGCGATGGCTGTGGTGCTGGGACAAACCTATCGGGATGTCTTTGACGCGGTGGGTGCCCATTCCGGTTTGCCCTACCGTGCGGCCCATGATGTGCCATCTGCTTTTGCGGCCATGGGGCAGGGGGCAACAGGCTCTGACACAGGGGAGTTTATCCCGACGATCATTTTCCAGGGCGATGCGGATACCACTGTGAGTGCCGCAAATGCGGACGCGATCGCCAAACACGCCTCAAGCGGACCCGAGGTTTTGGACGATGGCAAAGCGGGCGGGCGCAGTTTTTCCCGCCGCAGCGTGATGGCACCGAAAGGCCATGTCGTGATGGATCAATGGACCGTCTCGGGCCTTGGTCACGCGTGGTCGGGCGGCAACAGCGCGGGGTCGTACACGGACCCTACAGGACCAGATGCGAGCCGCGAAATGCTGCGGTTTTTCCTCAATTTGCCTACGAAAGGCGCATGATATGACACACTCCCTTACCTTTGACGCGATCAGCGAAGCCACGCCGGGCCCGAAATGGGCAGCCCGATGGGCCCGATCGTGGCCTGCTTACGAGGCATGGTTTGCCGCACGCGGCGGCGATAACGGCCCTGACCGCGCGGCCTGCGAGGCGGCCCTAAAGCAATATATGCCCGAATTAGTGCCTGTTCATGCCAAGCTCACAGCGCTCGCGGGCGGGTCGGACCGTGCGGCACGTTTCCTGTCTACATGGTGCCCGCCAAGCTATCTGGGCGGTTGTTCCCTCGCCGTGGCTACTTCGGACGACGACATCCGGCTGGTACGAAATTACGATCTGTCGCCTGACCTGAACGAAGGCCTGCTGCTGCACAGCGGTTGGACCGGTCGGCGCGTGATGGGCATGGTCGAATTCCTTTGGGGCCTGTCCGATGGCATCAACGACGCGGGGCTCAGCATCGCGCTGGCCTATGGCGGGCGGCAGGAAACAGGGCGCGGGTTCGGCATCACCACAATCTTGCGCTATGTTCTGGAAACCTGCGAAACCGTCCCCCAAGCGCTGCGCGTGCTGCAACGCGTGCCGTCGCATATGCCGTATAATGTGGTGGTCGCCGATGCCTCGGGTGCCGGTGCAAGCGTCGAGATGTACGCCGGTGGCGGGGCAAAGGTGCAGCCGCGGCTTGTCGCCACAAACCACCAGACCGACGGCAGCACACCCGACAGAGGCAGTTTTACCCGCACGTTTGAACGGTCAAAACACCTTGTTAGTGTCTTGTCTGACGGGGTCACCCCCGCGACGCTAGCAAGCCAGTTCACCCAAGCGCCGCTGAAGCAAGACCGCTACGCCGAGGGGTTTGGCACGCTTTTCACCGCCGAATACGAACCCAAACGCCGGAAGATGACGCTGCATTGGGACGAAGAGGTCTGGTCGCAGTCGATCGATGCATTCGAGGAGGGCACCCGTGAGGTTGTCTATGGCAGCGCCCCGTCGTCGGTGGCCCCAGGGGGTGACATCGATTGGGTGCAAATCGGTCTGGACTACGCAGCGGGCCGCGGGGTCGACTGGCGCAGGTTTGTGCCAGCGGGTGTTGATGTCGCCTAGACTACATGGGGATAGGCGGCACGACCGTCTATCCCTTGCCCGCCCCGCTCTATTCACGGTTTAGCGTCTATATCGTGAACCAGTTTCAAACGGGCAGATCGCGTCGGTCTGCAATCGCCTCCATTGCGATGCAGGATGTCACCGTCTCTAGCGCGGCGCCTGCAATGAGACGTTGATAAATGCGGTCGAAATCATTCATGTTCTCGGCAACGATTTTTAGCATGTAATCGTAGTCACCCGCGATACGAAACACGTCGATGATGTTTTCGATACCAAGAACCGTCTTGCGAAATGTCTTGAGCCATTCTGGCGAATGATCCCGCGTGCGCAGCATCACAAAAACCGTCAACCCCAGCCCGATACGGTCATGGTCCAGACGCAACGTTTGCCCCGTGATCACCCCCGTCTCTTTTAGCCGCAATATCCTCCGCCAGCATGCATTTTGCGAAAGGCCGACACGCTCTGCCACGTCGCGTTGCGAGAGCGAGGCATCTTTCTGCAATACACGTAAGATCGCGGCGTCGATCCGGTCGAGGGTAGGGGGTGCATCTTGGGTCATTTGATCGAAAACCTTCGGCTAATTGTCAAATTTAGATAAAATCTATCGCATACGCATCTGTCATTATCACCTCAAATTGCGACAAAGTGAAGGATATGACCCATGACGACGATTCCCGAGTTTTTTGAAAGCTTTCGCGCAGACCTAAGCGCCGGCGATGCGATCCGCAGTTTACAGTCCGGTCTGATTGGCGAGGGGATCATGGTGCCGGGGCCCCGCGGACCGAACCCTTTGATCTACGCAGATTACGTCGCTTCGGGGCGAGCGCTTCAGCAAGTTGAAGATCGGATCGCCAAAGATGTGCTCCCGTATTATTCCAATGCACATACCGAAGCGTCATTCTGCGGTCGTCAAATGAACCGTTTGCGCGCGGGCGCGCGGCGTGTCGTGGCGGCTTCCTGTGGGGCGGATGAAGATCATGCCATCATCTTTGCCGGTGCCGGGGCGACGGCGGGTCTGACTAAGCTGCCCGGTCTGTTGGGGGTCGATACAATGGTGGCCCACGGGCGGAATCCGCTGGTGCTCATCGGCCCGTATGAGCATCATTCAAACATTCTGCCGTGGCGCGAGTCCGGGGCCGAGGTTGTCGAAATAGCAGAAGCCCCTGATGGCGGCCCCGACATGGGCGATCTGGTTGATCAACTTGCCGCCAACCGCGGGCGCCCGATGATCGGCAGCTTTTCCGCCGCATCTAACGTCACGGGTATACTCAGCGATGTCGCCGTGATCACGCGCCTTTTGAAAGAAAACGGCGCGATAAGCGTTTGGGATTATGCAGGGGCGGGACCTTATCGTCCTATCGATATGGGATTGGGTATGGATGCTGTCGTCGTGTCTCCGCACAAGTTCATTGGGGGGCCGGGTGCCTCCGGCGTTCTGGTCCTCCGACGCGACGTCGTAAAGCCGGTTCGACCCACCAGTCCCGGGGGCGGCACCGTGCGCTTTGTATCACCGTGGGGTCAGGACTATTCCTGCGACGTGGTGGCGCGCGAGGAAGCAGGCACGCCCAACGTCATTGGCGATATCCGCGCCGCATTGTGCTTTATCGTCAAGGACGTGGTTGGTGCAGACCGTATGGCCGCGCGCCTTGAAACGCATCGGCGCAGGGCGGTGACCGCATGGTCAAACGCGGCGGGTCTGACACTGCTGACCAACCCCAATGCCGCCGCTTTGCCGATATTTTCTTTCATGGTCCATGACGAACGTGGGCAGGTCGTGCATCCGCAGCTTATCTGCCGCATCCTGTCTGACCACTTTGGCATTCAGGCCCGCGGCGGTTGCGCCTGCGCTGGTCCCTATGCCCACCGGTTACTGGATATTGATCGGGCGATGTCGGACCGGCTTCGTCAGGACATACTATCGGGAAATGAGATCGCCAAACCCGGCTGGACCCGCCTCGCTTTTTCCGCCCTGATGGATGGTGACAAGGTCGATCATATCATTGACGCAGTCGTCTGTATCGCGCGCAATTCCGCTGCATTCACCATTGACTACACTGTCGATCCAGCCACCGCCCGTTTTACGCCAACGCAACGACAGGCTTCGTGCGCGTGACGATGCCCACGGTTTTTCAGTATCTATTAAGGGTGTCTATTTCTAGTAGACCGATAGCCGCATGGTTGCGTTCAGCTAGGAAGTACGAATGGGCGGGAAGCTGTATTACATAATCCTAATTATAGGTTATTCGGCTGTAGCCGGGGCACATTCTAAACTGGGTTGCGAAATTTTCCCTATCTTGCTGGAAAGCAAGGAGAATGAAAGATGGCCCATACAGAGCTAAACCTGCGTGAACGGCGCGTGATCGAAGATATGTTGAATGCTAAGATACCTATACGAGAGATAGCAGCACAGATCGGCAGGCATGTTTCGACGATTTATCGTGACATCAAGCGCAACCGCTATGCCGACAACGACCTGCCGGAATTGAACGGATACTATGGTGTCGTTGCTCAACGCGCTGCGGTTCAAAGGCGTGCGCGCCGTCGAAAATTGGTGCGCCTTGTCGGCCTGCGAAAGGCTGTGATCAAACAGCTCAAAGAAGGTTGGTCTCCCGAACAGATCGCGGGTCGATTGCTCTTTGAAGGCCGGAGAGTTCGTGTGAGCCACGAGACAATTTATGCTTATGTTTACAGTCCAGACGGCCAATCCAAAGAGCTGGCCCGATACCTCCCAAACCGGCGCAAGAAACGGAGACCGCACCATTCGCGCAGGCCCCGTGGCAAAAGGGTTCCGTCGAAAACCTGAACAAGCGTGCTCGGCGCTACTTACCAAGAGATGCGCCTGTGGCTGCGCTCTCAAATCGAGATATGAAGTCGATTTGAGAGCGCTTGAACGGCACGCCCAGAAAGTGTCTGGGATGGCGCGCACCAACGGAAGTATTCAGGGAAGAACTGATGAAACTGAGATAGCGGAAACCGTCGCAACGACCCTTGAGAATCCAATCGATTTCGTCGTTACGTTGGGTGATAACGGCATTTCCAGATCTGCTGTCGATCGTATCGTCAGCAGGGTTTCGGGCGATATCCCGGTCCATCTGTTCTTTGTAGAAGACCTAACGCAGTCAGACTTAAAGGCGTTCCTTGGTACCTGAAACACAATTTATTCTAGTGTCCGGTGCAAGCATAACGCACATGAAGCTGCCAAGCTCAACGCTAAGGGAAGTCTGGCTGACACGACGCGAACGGCCCCAAGCGGATCTATGCCGGGATCACCCACGCCGCGGCGCAGCTTCGCGGAGCCCGAGTTTGGCGTATCACGCTACACTTAGTTTGGACAAATGGCGCTTGGTTTTAGTGAGAAATCATCCAGGGACGTTTAGTTGGAAAGCTTTTGGACCCGTCGGGGCGGTGCAGGGTTTTGCTGTTTTTCTTTTTGCCGCCGCCGCAGCATCCACATCCCGGACTATGAGTGCTGGAGCGTTTGGGACTATCGGCGCTGCGTTCGTTCGTCAGGTGACTGATACGGGTACTTTGGCCAACGAAGGATACGTTCGGTGTTGATTGTCACTTATAACTGACCCGGCATTGTCACTGAGACTTGACCCACCCAGTTGTTATGTTCTTTGCTTTATGATGGCGTCAATGCCGCTTTCTCCTTTCGTTTTTGTTTGGCTGTCGCCGAGCTGGCCTTGAACCGATAGCTGTCATTGCCGGTCTCGAGAATGTGGCAACGATGTGTGAGGCGGTCGAGGAGCGCGGTGGTCATCTTGGCATCACCGAACACGCTGGCCCATTCGCTAAAGCTCAGGTTGGTTGTGATAACGACGCTGGTGCGCTCGTAGAGTTTACTCAGAAGGTGGAACAGCAGCGCGCCACCCGAAGCGCTGAACGGCAAATATCCCAGCTCATCCAAGATCACCAAATCGGCTTTCACCAGCGCCTCGGCGATCTTTCCTGCCTTGCCTTGGGCCTTTTCCTGCTCCAACGCATTGACCAACTCGACCGTGGAGAAGAAGCGCACACGCTTGCGATGATGCTCGATTGCTTGAATGCCGAGGGCGGTAGCGACATGCGATTTTCCCGTTCCAGGGCCTCCGATCAGCACTACATTCTCAGCCGCCTCCATGAACTCGCATCGATGAAGTTGACGGACCAAAGCTTCACGGACTTCGCTGGCGCTAAAGTCGAAGCCAGAGATGTCTTTGTATGCCGGAAAGCGTGCTGCCTTCATGTGGTAGGCGATGGAACGCACCTCACGTTCAGCTATTTCGGCCTTAAGCAGCTGCGACAACATGGGGATCGCTGCATCGAAAGCGGGCGATCCCTGCTCATGCAGGTCCTGCACGGCCTGTGCCATGCCCGGCATCTTCAGGCTGCGCATCATAATGACGATGGCAGCGCCTGCGGGATCATGACGCATGACGTGTTCCTCCTGTAGTGCGTAGCCCGTCATATCGTGCGACATTGGCCTCGGGCTCCTTATTCAAAGAAAGGGCCGCAGGCGGGGTCACATCGGGCTGGTCTATCGGTGCGCCATCCACCAGCCTGTGAAGTAGGTTCAAGACATGGGTTTTTGTTGGTACGCCCGCATCCAGCGCCATTTCCACCGCGCAAAGCACGGCCTGTTCGTCATGGTGGAGCACCAAGGACAGAACGTCGACCATCTCGCGGTCACCACCTGGCCTACGCAACATATGATCCTGCAGCTTCCGGAACCCTTCTGGCATCTCAACGAAGGGCGCCCCGTTGCGCAGCGCGCCGGGTTTGCGTTGAACCACCGCCAGATAATGGTGCCAGTCATAAATAACGCGCCCTGGCTGACGGTGTGAGCGTTCAATAATGCGCTCATGCGTGCAGACCACATGGCCTTCGGCGACGATGACCAGCCGTTCAGGATAGATGCGGAGACTGACAGGGCGGTTCGCAAAGCTGGCAGGCACTGAGTAGCGATTACGGTCGAATGCTATCAGACAAGTGGGGGATACCCGCTTGCTCTGCTCGACAAAGCCGTCAAACATTGTGGGCAGTGGCATCAGCGCGGCCTTCTCGGCGTCCCAGACATCCGCAATATTGCCAGGCAATCTGCCATGCGGTGTCTCGGCCCACAGAAGCTTGCAGCGCTCCTCCAGCCATTCATTCAGCGCATTGAGGTTCGGAAAGGCGGGCATGAGTTGCCAAAGCCGATGGCGGGCGTCGCGCACATTCTTCTCAACCTGACCTTTCTCCCACCCTGCCGCGGGATTGCAGAACTCAGGGTCAAAGACATAATGGCTGGTCATCGCAAGGAACCGTGCGTTTACATCGCGCTTCTTTCCGACGCCAATCCGGTCGACGGCTGTCTTCATGTTGTCATAGACGCCACGCCCCGGAACACCCTCAAACACTCGAAAGCCATGCCAGTGGGCATCGAACAGCATCTCATGCGTTTGCAGCCGATAGGCCCGGACCAGAAATGCGCGGCTGTGAGACAGCTTGATATGGGCGACCTGAAGCTTGAGGCGTTCGCCCCCGACATAGGCCCAGTCCTCGCTCCAGTCGAATTGGAACGCCTCGCCTGGCTGAAAGACCAACGGCACGAAAACACCACGGTCAGTCGTATGTTGAGCACGCTGTCGTTCGCCCTTCCAGTTCCGCACGAAGGCCGCGACACGCTCATATGAACCATCAAAACCGAGCTGAACCAGATCCGCATGCATCTGCTTGGCCGTTCGCCGTTCCTTCCGTGATTTACGCTGCTCAGACAGCAACCAGCCTGTCAGCTTATCAGCATAAGGGTCCAACTTGCTCGGTCGGTTCAAAATCTGGAACTCGGGCTCAACTATCCCTGTCCGCAGATACTTCTTGATCGTGTTGCGAGACACCCCTGTCCGGCGCGCAATCTCGCGGATGGGCATCTTGTCTCGCAGAGCCCATTTCCGAATAATCCTCAGAAATCCCATGTCTAACACTCCAATAGCTCCCAGCTGATTCAAGCAGGGGCAAGGTTGCACATGGGTCAATTCTCAATGACAATTTCTACAGTTGCCGGGTCAGTTCTCGGTGACAATCAACACACCAGCTTCATCGTGGCAAGCTGGGTATCTTTGACATCGGGATTCTCGGCACTTTCGCACAGCTGTTTCTGGAAGAACTGTCACACAAGACCCGTCGCGGCCTCATCGGCCGTGCAGAAGCCGGCAAGAACACCGGAGGGCGAGCCTACGGGTATCGTTCGAAAGCGCTGCCTCAGCGCGACGGTAAGTCAGACGGCAGTGTCATGGAGATCGAGCCCGAAGAGGCCAGCATTGTCCACCGCATTTTTACGGAATACGCAGCTGGCAAGTCCCCGCGCCAGATCGCTGCCGATCTCAATGCGGCTTCCGTCCCGGCCCCACGTGGACGTGGCGCAGGCAGTGGTCACTGGAAGGCCAACACGATCTACGGCCACCGGGCCCGAGGCACTGGCATTCTCAACAACGAACTCTACATCGGGCAACACGTCTGGAACCGGCAACGCTATTCCAAACACCCTGAGACCGGGAAACGCGTCTCCAAGCCCAACCCGCCCAAAGACTGGCTGATTACCGAGAAGCCGGAACTGCGGATCATCGATGAAGTCCTCTGGAGCAGGGTTAAGGAACGCCAAGAGGGAATTGACGGCCAACGCACACAGGCCGAAGCCAAGGGCCGCTCCGGAGCCGGTGCCGCGCAAAGTGCGCGTAGACGGAAGTATCTGCTCTCAGGACTGCTGAGCTGCGGCCAATGCGGCGGCAACCTCACCGTTGCGGGCAAAGGGGCCCGGCGGCGCTACTACTGCGCCAACCACAAGGAGAAGGGCAAGTCTGTCTGCACAGGCATGCCCGGCCTGTCCGAGACCGACGCAGCCGAAAGCATCCTGAGCGGTCTGCGCACAGGTCTGATGCAAGACGCCGCCTATGAGGATTTTCGGAAGAAGTTTGTAGAAAAGATCCGGGCCCAAGAGCACGAGACCGGTGAGGCCCTGCGTCGGCACGATGATCGGATCCGGGAGACGGAGAAGACCCACGCCAATCTGGTGCGCGCGGTCGAAGGCGGCACCTTTTCAGAGGCACTGATCGAACGGCTGAATGCGGTGGATGCGGAGCTGAAGGCACTGCGGGCCGAGCGGGAAGCGCTTGTCCCCACTCCCATCGATCTGCCGGAAGACCTGCCCGCCCTCTACAGAACCTACGTGGCTGATCTCGCAAGCACGCTATCGGATGAGGTAGTGGCAGGCTCAGCGGCTGACGAACTCCACACATTGATCGACACGGTGGTTGTGAGCTGGGACGAGCAGAAGGAACATCATGAGCTCGAGATCCAAGGTAAGCTTCTGGAACTATTGAGCTTTGGGGACAGCAAAAAGGCCGCGACCCTTTCGGGTGCGGCCTGTTCGCTAAAGCTGGTTGCGGGAGTAGGATTTGAACCTACGACCTTCAGGTTATGAGCCTGACGAGCTACCGGGCTGCTCCATCCCGCGCCGGGGGCCAATGATTGTGTATTGGCTTTAGTTTTTATTGTCATCGTTGAGAGATACGTAGAGGTTTTGCTAGGTTTGGCGGTGACCTACTCTCCCACGTCTTAAGACGCAGTACCATTGGCGCAGTAGCACTTAACTGCCGAGTTCGGGATGGGATCGGGTGTTTTGCTTACGCTATGACCACCAAACCGAGTAAAACCTCTATGTCCAAGTCAGTACGACTGATTGTATGTGTATGCTTTTGTCCTAGTAAGAAGTCTTTCTTCTACTGGATCAAATCAAGCCTATCGAGCAATTAGTACCAGTCAACTGAACGTATTACTACGCTTACATCTCTGGCCTATCGACGAGATGGTCTATCTCGGCTCTCAGGGATACCTTGTTTTGAGGGGGCTTCCCGCTTAGATGCCTTCAGCGGTTATCCTGTCCGATCATAGCTACCCAGCACTGCTATTGGCATAACAACTGGTCCACCAGTGGATCGTTCACCCCGGTCCTCTCGTACTAGGGGCAACTCCTCTCAAGTATCCTACACCCACGGAAGATAGGGACCGAACTGTCTCACGACGTTCTAAACCCAGCTCACGTACCTCTTTAAACGGCGAACAGCCGTACCCTTGGGACCTGCTCCAGCCCCAGGATGAGATGAGCCGACATCGAGGTGCCAAACACTGCCGTCGATATGGACTCTTGGGCAGTATCAGCCTGTTATCCCCGGCGTACCTTTTTATCCGTTGAGCGATGGCCCTCCCACTTGGGACCACCGGATCACTATGGCCGTCTTTCGACTCTGCTCGACTTGTCAGTCTCGCAGTCAGGCTGGCTTCTGCCATTGCACTCAACGAGCGATTTCCGACCGCTCTGAGCCAACCTTCGCGCGCCTCCGTTACGATTTAGGAGGCGACCGCCCCAGTCAAACTACCCACCACACAGGGTCCCGGATCCGGATAACGGACCGCGGTTAGACATCAAGCAGAACAAGGGTGGTATCTCAAGGGAGGCTCCACGTAAACTGGCGTTCACGCTTCAAAGCCCACCACCTATCCTGCACATGTTCGGCCTAATGCCAGTGTGAAGTTGTAGTAAAGGTGCACGGGGTCTTTCCGTCTAACCGCGGGTAACCGGCATCTTGACCGGTAATTCAATTTCGCTGAGTCTATGTTGGAGACAGCGGGGAAGTCGTTACGCCATTCGTGCAGGTCGGAACTTACCCGACAAGGAATTTCGCTACCTTAGGACCGTTATAGTTACGGCCGCCGTTTACCTGGGCTTCAATTCAGAGCTCTCACTCCTCCTTTTAACCTTCAGGCACCGGGCAGGCGTCAGACCCTATACGTCGTCTTACGACTTCGCAGAGCCCTGTGTTTTTAATAAACAGTCGCCACCCCCCTGGTTTGTGCCCCCAGCCTCTAGTTGCCTAGAAACCGGGCCTCCTTCTCGCGAACTTACGGAGGTATTTTGCCGAGTTCCTTCAACATAGTTCTCTCAAGCGCCTTGGTATTCTCTACCTATCCACCTGTGTCGGTTTAGGGTACGATCTAGCGATGGAGCTATTTCCAGGGACCTCTAAGCAGCCCATTCAATCCGATAAGGATGAACTACCCTCGAGATCCGTCACTTCCATCTGGCCCAGGAATATTAACCTGGTTCCCATCGACTACGCCTTTCGGCCTCGCCTTAGGGGTCGGCTTACCCTGCTCAGATTAGCTTTAAGCAGGAACCCTTGGATTTTCGGCGAGAGTGTCTCTCACACTCTTTGTCGCTACTCATGTCATCATTCTCACTAGTGATCTCTCCACCGGATCGCTCACGCGCCGGCTTCACAGAAAGCTCCGCGTCTCCAATACCCCGAAGGGCTAAGGAGACATGGAACTATGTCACACTACGCTCTGCTACCATGCAATTAATGCATCCTAAGCTTCGGCTCATGGCTTGAGCCCCGTTACATCTTCGCCGCAAGACAACTTATTTAGACCAGTGAGCTGTTACGCTATCTTTAAAGGATGGCTGCTTCTAAGCCAACCTCCTGGTTGTTTTGGTCGTCTCACCTGCTTTCCCACTTAGCCATGAATTAGGGGCCTTAGCTGTAGGTCAGGGTTGTTTCCCTCTTCACAACGGACGTTAGCATCCGCTGTGTGTCTGCCATCTAGTACTCCTCGGTATTCGGAGTTTGGTTAGGATCAGTAAGCCTGTGGGGCCCCATTACCCATCCAGTGCTCTACCCCCGAGGGTATTCGGATGACGCTCTACCTAAATAGATTTCGCAGAGAACCAGCTATCTCCGAGTTTGATTGGCCTTTCACCCCTAGGCACAGCTCATCCCGATCCTTTTCAACGGATGTGGGTTCGGTCCTCCAATAAGTGTTACCTTATCTTCAACCTGGCCATGCCTAGATCACTCGGTTTCGGGTCTGATCCCACAAACTCAACGCCCTATTAAGACTCGCTTTCGCTACGCCTACACCTAACGGCTTAAGCTTGCTTGTGAGACCAAGTCGATGACCCATTATACAAAAGGTACGCTGTCAGGACGTAAAGTCCCTCCAACTGATTGTAGGCGTTCGGTTTCAGGTACTGTTTCACTCCCCTCGTCGGGGTGCTTTTCACCTTTCCCTCACGGTACTGGTTCACTATCGGTCAGTAAGGAGTACTTAGCCTTCGAAGGTGGTCCTCCGATCTTCAGACAGAATTTCACGTGTTCCGCCCTACTTAATACGTCCAATCATGCTTCTTATACGGGACTATCACCCACTTTGGTTGCGCATTCCAACGCATTCTAACCACACTCATGGCTCGGCTGGTCCCCGTTCGCTCGCCGCTACTAGGGGAGTATCAATTGATTTCCTTTCCTCCGGGTACTTAGATGTTTCAGTTCCCCGGGTTTGCTTTTTATAAACCTATGTATTCAGTCTATAAATACCTGGTTTACCTCATTATTAGCTGCTCCGAAGAGCAGTAATAACAAAGTATCAGGTGGGTTGCCCCATTCAGAAATCCATGGATCAAAGCTTATTCTCAGCTCCCCATGGCTTATCGCAGAGTATCACGTCTTTCATCGCCTCTTACTGCCAAGGCATTCACCAAACGCCCTTTTCGCGCTTGATTTGATCCAGAAAAAGAAAGACCGATTTAATGTCCTACCGCCTATTCGGCTACTTGAGGACAATTTAGACCCTCAAACGGCCGGTAGAGTGCAGGACGTCAGTCCAACGCGGGAGACAGAAGCTGGTAAGAAACTGTCTTCCCTTATTCCAGATCAAAAGCATACTTTTA
>NZ_WMDZ01000003.1:0-80000 GCF_021735935.1 Sulfitobacter sp. M39 | reverse complement strand
TATACAGACGTTGATCCATCGAATGAACCAAACCGCCCACATATCTCTTCAGATATCTATCAATTTCAAAGAGCGTCGAGACAAAAGAAACCAAGATGCGCCGTAAACCTTTCAGCGCGCCCCGCCTCAATTACCTCAGAATTTCTCCGCTACGTAAGACCCGAACCGTAACCCGTCATCCCCGTCTAGCGCCCCGTGTCTGCATGTCTGCGTCTCCGGTAGAACGCTCTATAGACCTGTGATTTGGGGGCTGCAACAGCTTTTTTCAAAAAACTTCGTTTTTCTCGATTTTTTTCGGAACCGCGCTGAGATCGCGTGCTGCTGGCGCTGTGCCCCCATTCCGGCCCCTATGCCCCAAGCCGGCAGTAAAGCCCCGCAGCCAGTTTTGCGCGCTCTACCAGACTGTCGACCTCGATATATTCGTTTAGCGTATGGAGCCCCTGTCCCCGGACCCCGATTGAATCGAGCGTGGGTAATCCGAGGTAGCCGGTAAAGTTCCCGTCCGATCCGCCGCCTGCCGATTGGCCGGTCATCTCGAACCCCAGCTCGCGCGAGATGTCTTGCGCCACCCCCAGCATCGCCATCGTGCCGGGCTGGTCCGGTTCCCACACGGGGCGGGTCACACCGCGCGTGACCTCCATCACAACATTCCCCTCATCCGCGTTCAAGGCCATCATCTTGGCGATGCCCGCATCCAGTTGTTCCTGTGTCTTGGCCATAGACAGGACTTCGGCGTCGCAGACCGAAGAGACGCAGTTCACCCATTGCCCCGCGTTGAACACCCCCAACGAGAAGGTGCAGTCGTCGCTGGTCATGCCTTCGATCACGGCGACATGCTTTGCCATCTCGGCAATCGCCGACACGCCGTCCTTCAGCGCCCATCCCGCGTGGCTGGGTTTGCCGCGGGTTTGCAGGTTGAACCGCGCGATGGCATAGCGCCCGATCACCGCGCCGCCGTCGGGGCAGGCAGGTTCGGGCACAAGGATATATTTATGGCGCTTGGCCTCGGCCTCGATCAGCGCGCGGGTCGACGGTGTGCCAACCTCTTCGTCCGGCGTGAACAGCACGGTGACAGGCAGCGGAGTTTCGACCCCGGCGGCCAGCAATTTGCGCAGCGCATCAAGGAAGACATAATTGCCGCCCTTCATATCCATCAGCCCGGGGCCATAACAAAGCCCCCCCTCGCGGCGGAACGGCAGCTTTTGCAACGTGCCTACAGGGTGGACCGTATCCATATGCCCCAAGAGCAGAATACCCCCCTCGCCCGCGCGGGGGTGGGGCATGGTGGCGCGCACGCTATCCCCAAAGCCCATCCGGCCCGGGATCCGTTCAACCCGCGCGCCCAAGGCCGCCAGATCATGCTGCACCAGATCCATCATCCGGTTCACGGCCCCCGCGTCAAAGGTCGGGCTTTCGGTTTCGATCCAGGGGCGCAGCCCTGCAATCATCTCGTCCGTGTCAAACGGCAGCTCAAGCGGATTGGTCATGTCGGGTCTCCTCCCTAGTGCGAGGCCGTGATCTGCGGCACCGCCAGACGTTTTGTGATGATAGCGTAACTTCAGGCCTTGGGCAGACGTGTTTCCACGATGCGCGCATAGATCGACGCCCCCACGGGCAGCATCGCGTCATCCAGCACAAAGCCCGGATTATGCAGCGGCACATTGCCCGCGTGTCCGACACGGCAATAGGCACCGGGCACGACATTAAGCATATCGGCAAAATCCTCTGATCCCGTGGCCTGCTCGGTCGATTCTGACGACAGGTCAGCGCCCACCACATCTGCGGCGGCTGCGACATAGGCGGTGGTCAGATCGGGGTCGTTCATCAGCACATCAAAGACATTGCGCAGATCCACGTCAATCTCCACCCCGTAAGACAGCGCCATGCCCGCACAGATATCGCGGATGCGCTGATCGGCGAGCTGGGACACATCGTCGTGGAAATAGCGGATGGTGCCGGCGATCGTCGCCGTATCGGGCACCACGTTATAGGCAGAGCCCGCATTGAACTTGGTCACCGACAGAACGATGGGCTTGGTGGGGATGATATTGCGGCTGGCGATGCTTTGTAGCTGTTGCACCAAAGCGGACCCGATAACGATCGGGTCTTTCGACTGATGCGGCGCGGCGGCGTGGCTGCCGGTGCCCTTGATCGTGATGTCGAAAAAGCTCGCCCCTGCCATCGCAGGCCCCGGCGTGACAGACACAACATTGGGTTCCGAATTCGGATCGTTGTGCATCCCGTAGATCTCGTCACAGGGAAAGCGTTCAAACAGCCCCTCGGCGATCATGCGGCGCGCACCGCCCAGACCTTCCTCGGCGGGTTGAAAGATCAGCACCACGGTGCCGTCAAAATCGCGCGTCTCGGCCAGATAGCGCGCGGCCCCCAGCAGCATCGTGGTGTGACCGTCGTGACCACAGGCATGCATCCGCCCCGGATTGGTGGACGCATAGGCCACGCCCGAGGTTTCCTCGATCGGCAACGCATCCATATCGGCGCGCAGACCCACGCGGCGGTTGCCACCCCCCTGCCCCTTGATCAGCCCGACCACACCGGTGCCGCCGATGCCCTCGTGTACCTCGTCCACCCCATAGGCGCGCAGCTGCGCCGCCACGATGCCCGAGGTCCGCACCTCTTCGAACCCCAACTCGGGGTGGGCGTGGAAATCCTGACGGATCGCGGTCAGATCGCTGGCAAAGGATTCGATCTTTGGAATGGTGGTCATAGGGTGGCTCCTGTAGCGGGGGTCGTGCGGTCCAGCGCACGGAAGTTGGCGAAATCCCAATGCCGGCCGGGGGCGGCCTCGATCAGGTTGCGGGTGTAGTCGTGGCGCGGCGCGGCAAGCACCTCGCCCGCGGGCCCATGTTCGACGACAACGCCTTTCTGCATCACCAGCACCTCGTCGCAAATCTGCGCGGCGACCCGCAGGTCATGGGTAATGAATAGCATCGCGATGCCGAATTTTTCCTGCACGTCATCCAGCAGATCAAGCACCTGCGCCTGCACGCTGACATCCAGCGCCGACACGGCCTCGTCCGCGACCAGCAGATCGGGCTTCATCGCAACGGCGCGCGCGATGGCGATCCGCTGGCGCTGCCCGCCCGAGAATTGATGCGGATAGCGGTCCAGCGCATCGCGCGGCAGGTCCACCAGCTCCATCAGCTCGGCGGCGTGTTCCATCGCATCGGCGCGGCTGGTGCCAAAGTTGATCGGCCCCTCGCACAGGCTGCGCGCCACGGTCCAGCGCGGGTTCAGCGACCGGTAAGGGTCCTGAAACACGATCTGGAAATGCTTTCGATGCGGCTGCAACTGACGGCGCGACAACTGCGCGATCTCGGTCCCCGCAACGGTCACCTTTCCCGCCGTGGGGTCGATCAGCCGCATGATGGCGCGGGCCACGGTGGATTTCCCCGACCCGCTTTCGCCCACGATCCCAAGGGTGCGCCCCGGCTGGATGGTAAAGTTCACATCCTGCGCTGCTCGCACCCCTTGGCTGGCGCGAAAGAAACCGCCCCCGCCATAGGTCATTTCTAGCCCGTCCACGGTAATCACATCCTGCGCGACCGCCGCCCCCCGCGCCGGACGCGGATCAAGGTTGGGCACTGCCTGCAACAGCTTGCGGGTGTAGTCTTCCTTGGGCGCGGTCAAGAGCTGCCGGATCGGCGCGCTTTCAACGATGCGCCCCTTCTGCATGACGCTCACGGTATCCGCGATCTCTGCCACCACACCCATGTCATGCGTGATGAACAAAACCGCCGTGCCGTGGCGTTCCTGCATCTCTGAAATCAGCTTGAGGATCTGCAACTGCGTCGTCACATCCAGCGCCGTCGTCGGCTCGTCCGCGATCAACAGATCAGGGTCAAGGATCAACGCCATCGCGATCATGATCCGTTGCCGTTGCCCGCCTGACAGCTGATGCGGGAAAGCGGCATAGATCCGTTCCACATCTGGCAGATGCACCTGCTCCATCATATCGATGGTGCGGGCCTTGGCCTCGGCGCGGGACAGATCGCTGTGCATGTTCAACACTTCCTCGATCTGCTCGCCCACCCGCAAAACAGGGTTCAGCGCGGTCATCGGTTCCTGAAAGATCATCGCGATCCGCCGCGCCCGCAAGGCCCGCATCTGCGCGGGCTTGGCTTGGGTGATCTCGATCCCTTCCAGATCAATCGACCCGCCCTGAATCTCCAGCGCATCCTTGGGCAGCAGCCCCATAGCCGTCAGCGAGGTGACAGATTTACCCGACCCGCTTTCGCCCACCAGACAATGGGTCTCTCCCGCGCGGATATTCAGATCGATCCCGCGCAACACCGGATCAGCCTTGGGCCGCCCCGCCAATCCCACCGTTAGCCCGCGGATTTTCAGCACGCGTTTGGCATCGGTAAAGTCTTTGGACTTGAATTCCATCTCACACCTCCCGCTTTTTCATACGTGGATCAAGGATATCGCGGGCCGTGTCGCCCAACAGGTTGATCGCCAGAATACACAACGACAGCATCAACCCCGGCCAGAAGATCAGCCCCGGCTTGATCTGGAAATAGCTCCGCCCCTCGGCCATGATATTCCCCCATGTGGGGATCTCGGTCGACACGCCCGCCCCCAGAAAGCTTAGGATCGCCTCGATCAGAATGGCAGAAGCGCAGATATAGGTGCCCTGCACGATCAACGGCGCAAAGGTGTTGGGCATCAGATGCTGCAACAAGACCTTGGGCATCGACGATCCAAGCGCGATCGCCGCCTCGACATAGGGTTCTTCGCGCGCGGTCAGCACCACCGACCGGACCAGACGCACGACACGGGGCACTTCCGGCACGGTGATCGCGATGATCACCGATGTCACGCTCGGCCCGTTCAGGGCGACCAGCGCAATCGCCAGCAGGATCGCGGGGATCGCCATCAAGCTGTCCATGATCCGCATGATGATACTGTCGGCCAGTCGGAAATACCCCGCGACCAGACCAATTAGCAGCCCCACGGCCACGCTTACCACCGCCGCCCCGATACCGATCAGCAGCGACACACGGCCCCCCGTCATGACGCGGCTAAAGATATCGCGGCCGTAAGGGTCCGTGCCCAGCAAGAAGTCATCCGACGGCGGCTTCAGCCGCGCCATCGCATTCATCTCAAGCGGGTTATAGGGCACATAGTAAGGGGCCAGCACCGCCGCGAGCACAATCGCCACAAGGATCACCGCCGCAATCGTCGGACCGACACCGATCCGCATCGCTTTGGGGACAGAGAATAAACCGGTCACAACTTGAAAGGCGCTGTGCCGAGAGCTTGGGATCTGCGTCATATCAGTACCGGATCCTTGGATCGAAGAATGAATAGGAAATGTCGATCAACAGATTGACCGTCACATAGATGCCCGCGGTTAGCAGGATCATCGCCTGAATAACCGGATAGTCGCGCGCCAGAATGGCATCGACTGTCAGCCGCCCGATTCCGGGGATGTTGAACACGCTCTCGGTCACCACCACGCCCGAGATCAGCAGCGCGAACCCCGTGCCGATGATGGTCAGGATCGGCACCGCCGCATTGCGCAGCGCGTGGCGGAACAGCACGACATTCTCGCGCACCCCCTTGGCGCGGGCGGTGCGGATATAATCCTCGCCCAGAACCTCAAGCATCGACGCCCGCGTCATCCGCGCGATCAGCGCGATATAGATCGTGGCCAGCGTCAGCGACGGCAGGATCGCTCGGCTAAAGAACGGCCCGATGCCATCGGTTGGCGATTTATAGCCCTGCACCGGCACCCATTTCAGGTCGATGGCGAAAATCTGGATCAGGATATAGCCGATCACAAAGACCGGCACGGAAAAGCCAAGCACCGAAAATGACATCACAAGGAAATCCACCCAGGACCGGTGCCGCCACGCGGCAATCACCCCCATCGGCACGGCCAGAGCGACCGAGATCACAATCGTCATCAGCGCGATATTCAACGTCGGCCCCAAACGGTCGCCGATCATCCCCGCGACAGAGGTATTCGACAGCAGCGATGTGCCCAGATCACCGCGCAACAGCTGGCCCATCCATGTGCCGAACTGCACCAGCAGTGGGTCGTTCAGCCCCAGACTGTCACGGATACGCTCAAGCTGCGCAGGGGTGGCAGCATCACCGGCAAGGATCGCGGCAGGATCACCGGGCGTCAGCCGCAGCAAGAGAAACACAAAAATCGCAACGATCACCATCACCGGTATCGTGGCCAATATGCGTTTGAGGATATAGAAAAACATGCCGAAGGCTCCTTGCGGTAGTAGGGGTGAGAGGCGCGCATCGCAGCGCGCCTCTCAAGGCAGATCACTCTGCCGCTTTGGTCATGTTCCAGAACACCGGCACCGGCGACGGGATCATGTCTTCGATGTTAGAACGACGCGCCTGCGGGATGATGTATTCGCCCATCATTAGATAGTTCACGTTGTCCATCACATGCTCTTGAATACGCGTCGCGATCTCTTTCTTGGTCGCGTCGTCGCTGGCCGAGACATACTCTGTCCGCATGGCTTCGATTTCAGGGTCATCGGGCCAGCCGAACCAGCCATCATCGCCGCGGCCGTTCAACATCACGTTGACCAGCGGGTCAGAGACTTCGGGCACCATCCAGTTGGTGAAGAACAGGTTCCACCCGCCTTCAGCCACTGGCGACTGTTGGGCGCGGCGTTGCACGACCGACTGCCAGTCCATCGACTGCATATCGACCTCGAACCCCGCCTCGCGCAGTGCTTGGGCTGCGACCACAGGCTGGTTGTTCAGGCTGATCACATCGGTCGGGGCCATCAGGACAATCGGCGTCCCGTCATAGCCCGCTTCTTCCAGCAGCTCCTTGGCACGCTCGGTATTCGCGCCACCGGTCAGCAAGTCAGATCCCGCCTCGTCTCCCAAGGGGGTCGAGCAGCCAAAGATCGCGCCACAGACTTTGTAATATTCGGGATCACCCTGCATCGTCGCGAGCATGGATTCCTGATCCAGCGCCGCCATCGCCGCCTGACGCACCAGCTTGTTGTCAAACGGCGCATGCAAGAAGTTCGGACGCCCGATGGTGACATAGCCCAGGTCATCGCGTTTCTCGACGACGACATCCTCGTTGCCCGACAGGATCGGCATCAGGTCAATCTGGACCTGCTCAAGATAGTCGATCTCCCCCGCCGAAAGCGCATTCAACGCGGTCAGCGCATCGGGCATCGTGGTCCAGACCACCTTGTCCACATTCACGACCTTGCCACCCGCCATCCAGGATGCGGGCTCGTCGCGCGGCACATAATCGTCGAATTTTTCATAGGTCACCGACACGCCGGGCTCATACGCGTCCTGATCGAACACAAACGGACCGGAGCCGATGTATTCCGTGATCGTCTCATCGGCAGAGGTTTCGGCAACACGCGCCGGCATGATGAACGGCGGCACCGCGGATTGCTTGGAAATCACGTCGATCAGCGGACCAAAGGGCTTGGTCAGCGTCCAGACAACGGTCGTGTCATCGGTCGCCTCAAGGCTTTCGGTCACGTCAAAGATCAACTGCCCGCCGCTGTCGCGCTTGCCCCAACGGGTCAGAGAGGCAACAACATCGGCACCGGTCACAGGCGCGCCATCGTGGAACATCAGCCCGTCGCGCAGGGTGAAGGTATAGACCAGCCCGTCGTCGGATGTTTCCCAGCTTGCCATCTGCGGCTGCGGGGCGAAATTCTCGTCCACCGCCGTCAACACGTCATAGATCATATAGGCGTGGTCACGTGTGATGTGCGCCGTGGTGATCACCGGATCCAGCACCCGCAGGCCCGAGTGCATGACCGCCGTGATCGTGGTTTCTTCCTGCGCAAAGCTCGCGGCAGGCACCAGCAGCGCAGCCGTGGTCATCAGCGACGCGGCCAGCCCCCGGCTTTGTTTCAATGTGGGTCGTAAAGTCAGCATATCAATTTCCCATGTTGGTTGTGGTCATTGTTATATTTGGACACCGCCGGTTGATCCGCCGGTATCAGGGCGTGCAGCAGCCGCACGCGCGGCCCCGAAAACGGGACCGTTAGGGGAAAGCCGCAACCCTTTGCGCAATCGCGTAAAGGGCAGGTCTGCGGGGTCGAACGGCATGGGGCCGGGGGCACGCGCAACAATAATCTCGCGCGCACTCGGGGTGAAATCGGCCCGAAAATGGGTAGAGCTTTTGACGACGACAATTTTCTGCGTCTCTGGTGCGATCCCGACAAAGCGAAACATCTCGCGGTCGGCCATCTGCGCAATCCGCGTTGTAACAGCCACCCGCACGCCACCGATGCGCAAACAAGCAGACGGCCCCAGATCCAGCATCGTCCCACCGTAATAAGGACCGGTGGCTTTCACTTTGCCATCCGACAGCATCTCGATCACGGCCTCTACCTCGACGGGGCTATCATCGGGCAGACCGGGGTGCCCGCCAATGCGGAAAACAGCGCGCCCGCCCTCCCCCAGCTCATGGGCTTGGGCGGCGGAATGCGGGTCCACGATCAGCCCGATCGCCGCGTCTTGGGCATCGGCATCGATCAAGGCCCGCAACATCCCCGTCGTGGCAGACACCCCACCCGCGCCGGGGTTGTCTTGGGTATCGGCAATCACCACAGGCCCCTGCCCTGCCCCTTCCGCCGCGCGCGCCGCATAGGCAACCGCCGCGTCGGGGGTAAAAGTATCATTGTCGAACTCGGATTCGGCAGCAGCATAGGCATGCGCCACTGCATCTGCTGCGGCATCCGCCGCCGCTTGAGTCTCGGCATAGGCCACCGCCGTGGGGCCACAATCGGCAATATCCGCCGCTGGAAAGCCCATGAACAGCGACGCCGACAGTGCGCCTTGCGCCTCAACCTCTGTCAGGTTCTCATACAAACCCTTGGCTGGCTGCATATCCGTCGTCTGAAACGGGATCGGCACCAGATAGGACATGCGGCGGAACGCTTTGGCCGGACGCGTGCCGGTCTGCATCACATGATCCAGCAACCGCGCCGCCATAGCTCCGGTATCGGCCATATCGATATGCGGATAGGTGCGAAAACCCGCCAGCACATCCACCGTGTTCACAAAGTCTTCCGAGATATTGCCATGCAGGTCCAATGCGGCGGCAATCGGCACATCCGGCCCCACCAATGCGCGCACCTGACGGGCGATCTCTCCCTCGCCGTCATCGTGATGCGTCGCCACCATCGCGCCATGCAGATCCAGAAACACACCATCCAACGGCCCGGCGGCCCGCAGACCGTTCAGAATCTCGGCTAGAATAGTGTCGAACGCATTCTGCGTCACAGGTGCCGATGGAATAGCCCCCGCCCAAAGAACAGGCACCACATCCCAGCCCGAATCCCCCGCGACCTTGAACGCACCGGTCATGCCAAGGTTCACTTCCTGAAAGGCGTCTATCATCGCGGGGCCACCCACCATAGGGACATAACCGCCACCGGCCTTGAAGGCCGCCATATCCGCAGGCTCGGGCGCAAAGGTATTGGTTTCATGAAGAAATCCGGCCATGGCGACGCGCATCGGGGAACCCACCTTAAATTCATGTATCGCTTCACAAAGCTGAATGTATTGCTTGGCGATACGGCTGTATTGCCATACGATGCTAGGCACTGACCTATCCTCGCGTCAACCCGGAGCGCTCAATGCCAGACCCCAAACGACCACATTCCTCTGTCGCGTCTAATTTTCAGGCAGATGCCGATAGGCTCTTCGTGCGCTCCGCCGCCCGCGCCATTCACGTGCTCAGCGCGTTTCACGAGGCCGACGGCCCGCTCAGCCTGTCAGACATCGCCACAAAGGCAGAGATCGACCGATCTGCCGCGCAACGTCTTGTGCATACGCTCATGGCACTGGGTCACATCCGGCGCAGCCCCGATGACCGCGGCTACCTGCCCGGATTGCGCTTGCTCGACCACACCCACGACACCCTGCGTCTGGACCCCGTGGTGCAAGTCGCCACCCCCGTTGTTCTTGAGATGCGTAAATCCATCAACGAACGGATCGACTTCAGCCTCTATGATGAAACCCGCGTAATCTATGCCCTGCGCATGCAAAGCAAACGCGAGACCTTCTACGCCACGCTTGTGGGCCATAGCGTCCCGACCTATTGCACCGCCGGTGGCCGCGCGACCCTTTGCGCCCTGCCCCCCGAAGAGGCACGCGAGATCATCAATCGCTTCCCGCTGCACAGCTATACCTCTTATACCAACGTGGACCCCGACAGCATCATGAACAGTCTCGAACAGGCCCGTAGAGACGGTTTTGCGCAGGTGCAGAATGAATTTGTATTGGGCGAAATCGCCGTCGGCGTTCCGGTGGTCAACCGTCAGGGCCGTCCATTGGGTGCCATCCACATCGCCGGGTCGCTTTCTGAATGGAGCGCCGAAGACTTCGCCCGCCGCGCGGCCCCTATCGCCCAAGAAGCCGCGCGCGCCATCAGCGGCAGTTTCTAGCCCTTGAATTCAATCCGCGCGACGGGCCCCAGCTCTGCCTCCACCGCCGCAACAAGCGGGCGCAGAAGATGCGTCTCTATATAGCGTTGCGCGAATTTGCTCGGGGTGCGCAGCTCAAGCACGCCCCCTTCGAACGCCACATATTCAAGCTGCGAGAACCACGCCTTGAACTGATCCGCGTTCTCCCGCGACAGGTTCAGCATCGCACGTTGCCACGTGCCCGGCCCACCCTGCGCGGGCTCCGACGCCTCGGGCTTCGCGTAATCGGCCAGTTGCACCACCTTGACCGGCGTTTCACTGCGATAGCGTTCTTTCATCCGCGCATCGAAATCCGGCCCGACCAGCGGCCAGCACGGCTCTGACAGGCGCGCGATCTGCGCATAATTCAACCGATAGGCCGCCACCCTGCCCCGCACGCCGCCGCGCGTACAAATCAACAGCTGCGCATCCGTCAGCCGCTTGATCTCGCGTTTCACCGTGCGTTCATTCACCGACCACATTCGCGCCAGATCCCGCTGGCCCACGCTCAGCTCGTCAGCGCGCCAATTATACCGCGAGGTCACCGCCGCGATCAGCCGCATCAACGAGGTCTGCAAGGTCGGCGATCCGTTCAACCCCGCCACGCTCAACGCGGTCAAAAGGTCGTACTTGATCACCCCGGCTTCAGGGCCGGTCAGCCGCAATGGGTTCATGGTTTTGCCTACTCGATGTATCGTCTTATTTTTGTCGGTCAGCTTCTTTGAGCCGATTCCGTTTATGCTTTCTACAAAGCTCTAAATCCCGTCTTCTGTCAACCCGCTGGGAAAAACAGGAATTACCCTTTTCCTTAATCCAAATTCAATTTGGTAAAGGTTAATAGGTTAAGGGGGACGCATGGGTGTCACCATATCGGGGGATCCCTGTCACCAAAACAGCCCTTTATGCCCCTTGCCTGTCACCAAAATCTTTGTGCCCCGCGTGTACCGCAGCGAAATAAACCCGTTCTTCAGGAACGGCGCGCGAATTTCGGGAAAATTAGGTTTTGCCAAAATCCCGAATTCGCGTTATTCGAATTCCGAGGCTTAAAAACGCGAGTAGATAGATGAGAAATCACAACGACCTTCTTAACATGAACGAGCGCAGCTTGGAACAACAGGCCGCCGTGCGCCGCGCCACCTTCTCCCCCGGAGAGATCAAGGCCCTGCGCCCCTTCTCTATCTGGGAGATCAGCCAGTTCATGTTTGACGTCCCCGCTGACACACTGCGCAAGAAGCTGGCGGACGACCCGACCCTGCCCCAGGGGCTCACCGAAGAGGATGGTCGCCAGCGCTGGTTCAGCCTCGAAGAGATCAACGAGCTGCGCCGCCGTGCCAAATTCCGCGGCCGCAAACTGCTGCCCGAACGCCCCCGGGGCCGTGCCATGCGCGTGGCCGTGTCGAACTTCAAAGGCGGTGTCGGCAAGACGGTCGTCGCACAACACCTCGCCCATGCCGCAGCCCTTGACGGCTACCGCGTGCTTTGCGTCGACTTCGACCCGCAAGCGACGCTGACCCATTCGATGGGGCTGACCGAGGTCAAGGAAAGCCACACGGTCTGGGGCATCATGTGCCGCGACCTCTGCCGGGAATCCAACCGGATCATGGAAAGCTATGATGACCCCGATGATTGCCCCTACCCCGCCGCGGACGAATTGCCCGAAGACGTGCAATCCATCGGCGCGCAGCGGTTTCAGGAATTCATCCAGCCAACCTGCTGGCCCACGATCGACATCATCCCGTCCTGCGCCAACGCGGCTTTCGTCGAATTCGCCTCGGCCCAATACCGCGCGCTCCACAAGGCATGGAGCTTTTTCGGCTGCGTCGCGCGCTACCTCGATGAACTGCCCGACGATCAATATGACATCATCATTTTCGACTGCCCGCCCGCCATCGGCTACCAGTCCCTAAACGCCGCGTTTGCGGCCGATATCCTCTATATCCCCTCGGGCCCGGGCTACTGGGAATATGACAGCACGACCAGCTATCTGGGCCAGCTTGGCGACGCGATGGCCGATATCTCCGAAGGGTTTGCAAGCCTCGCAGCGGACGCAGGCATTACGCTTCCTAAACAGTTTTCCGACATCCGTTTACTTATGACCCGTTTTGAATCCAACAATCCGCTGCACAGCGCCATGATCGACGCGTTCAAGAACGTCTTCGGCGCCGACGTCTGCGCCCACCCGATTGAAATGACCCGCGCGGTCGAACAGTCGGGCCGGTTCCAGATGTCGGTTTACGAACAGGACTATCGCCAGATGACGCGCGAAACATGGAAACGGGCGCGGCAAAGTTTCGACCGTGCCTATGACGAGTTTTTGCAAACCGTGCTCGAAGCGTGGAAAGAAAACGGAAAACGTAAGGAGAAGGCAGAATGAGCAGTAAAAACAAATTCGGCTTCGCCCCGGTAGAAGCCCCCACATCCGGCAGCCGCCGCAACCGCCAGCCGGGCCCTATGGGGGCCGCCGTGCGGGACGTGGCCGAAAACCTGCAAGAGGCAACCGAAGCCAAAATCGAACAGCGCCGCCGCAACGCCGAAGACGCCAAGACTTTCCGGCAGGCCCAAGGCGAAGGCCGCGTGCTCTACCAGATCGACCTGTCGGAAATCTTCACCGACGACCTGCCGCGCGATCGCCTCGCGCTGGAAGAAGTCGCGCAGTCCGACGAGATGGAGGAGCTTAAATCCTCGATCCGCGAACGCGGGCAGCGCGAACCGGTCGAGGTCTATGTCGGGCCGAACGGGCGCTACCAGCTCAAGAAAGGCTGGCGCCGGTTCACCGCCCTGTCGCAGCTGTTTTCGGAAACCAAAGACGACCGCTTTGGCACGATCACCGCGCGGGTAGAGGTCGGCGAGGATGACCGCATTTCGCGCTATGTGGATATGGTCGAAGAAAACGTCGTGCGCGAAGACCTGTCTTTTGCCGAGATGGCACAGGTGGCGATCACCGCTGCCAAGGACGACGCGGTGGAAGAGATCGACCCGGCAGAGCTGGTGACCCGTCTCTACAGCGCGCTGCACAAGACCAAGCGGTCTTACATCAAAAGCTTCGTCTTCCTTCTCTCTGCTTTGGAAGGGGGCTTGCAGTGGCCCAAGGCCGTGCCGCGTAATCTGGGTGTCGATGTTGCGCGCGCGCTGCGCACACCTGATCAAGCCAGCGCCTTGCAGGAAAAACTCTCCGATGCGTCTTCACCGGACGAGCAGAATAAAATCCTCAAGGATTTTCTGACCAGCTCGAACGAACCGACAGAGAAGCCCGCCTCCAAGGCGGAGCCGAAGCAGAAGTTTGAATTCTACGTCGGTCAAACCAAGGTTACCGCCCGCCACGGCGAATGCCGTTTGATGAGCGATATCGACTTTGCCACCATGCCCAAGAAGCAGCTGGAAGAAGCGGTGCGCGCCTTTGAAGAGGTGCTCAATAGCGGGCCGCGCATCCGGTAAGCGGTTACCCATGGGTAACCACCGCCCACCCGGTTACCCATGGGTAACCACCGCGCATTGGGTTACCCGTGGGTAACCGGTAGTGGCAAATCAGGTGGATGACAGGGATGGGGGCGCAGAGGCGTCCCCTTTTTTTGTGCGTAGTAGGCGGAGCGGGTGATCGGCCAATATCCCAACAAAACAAGGGATTTTCGGCGTCAAAGCCGACTTAACGCGTTGATTCAAAACGGCTTTGCGCCTGAAAGCCGCAGTTTTCACAGTGATTCCACCATATAGGCACCAGAACCCGACGTTGACCCATGGACATCCCCCAAAACGCGGGATTAACGTGCGCCCATAGGGGAGGGCTGGCAGATGTCAGCAAAGACCTTATCGACATAATCTGATCTTGGGAGAAACATCATGGATCGTCGTTCGTTTATTCGTGGCGCAGGTATTGCAGGGGCAGGGGCCGCCGCATCAACACTCGCCGCACCCGCCGTTGCGCAAGGCAACATCACATGGCGCATGGTCACCACCTGGCCGAAAAACTTCCCCGGTCTGGGTGTCGGCGCGCAGCGTCTGGCAGACCGCATCACCGCCGCTTCCGGTGGCCGCCTGACGGTCAAGGTTTTCTCGGCGGGCGAACTGGTGCCGCCGCTGCAATCGCTTGACGCGGTCATCGACGGCACGGCCGAGATGAGCCACGGTGCCGCCTATTACTGGCAGAACAAATCGCCTGCGCTGTCCTTCTTTACCGGCGTGCCCTACGGCATGACCACGCCAGAACTGACAGCCTGGATGCGCTATATGGGCGGTCAGGAAATCTGGGACGAGATCTATGACCAGTTCGGCGTTCAGGGTTTCCTGTCGGGCAACACCGGCACGCAGACAGGCGGTTGGTTCCGCGACGAGCTGACCAGCCTTGACGATGTCAAAGGCGTGCGCTTCCGGACCCCCGGCCTTGGTGGTCGCGTATGGGAGAAACTGGGCGCAACGGTCACCAACATGGCCGCGGGCGAGATTTTTCAGGCGCTGCAATCGGGTACGCTGGACGCTGCGGAATTCGTCGGCCCCTACAACGATCTGGCGCTTGGCTTCCATCAGGTTGCCAAGAACTACTACATGCCGTCCTTCGTTGAATCTGGCCTCGCGACCGAGCTTGTCGTCGACAAGAAGAAGTATCAGGAACTGCCCGAAGACCTGCAGGCGATCATCCGTGATGTAAGCCAGGCGGAATACGATCAGGTGGCGGCCGACTTCTATGCCAATGATCCACGCGCGCTGAAAACGCTGGTGGAAGAGCACGGCGTGACCGTCCGCAACTTCCCCGATGACATCATGGAAGCCGGTGCCAAAGCCTCGGTTGAAGTGATCGAGGAACTGCGCAGCAGCGACGATCCGTTGGTCAAGAAAACCGCAGAAAGCTTTGTCGAAGCGTTGAACCTTGTCCGCACCCGGACAGAGAACATCGACAGCCCCTACATTCAGGCGCGTCAGAGCTTCTTGAAATACTAAGGTCCGCCCGTCGGACACAGAAAAGGCCCGGTGGAAACACCGGGCCTTTTTGTTTGCTGGGGCAGGGGTGTTAGCCTGCGATCAGTTTGGGCAACCACGTCACGATCTGCGGGAACATGAACAGGATCGCAATCGCCACCACCTGCAACAGCACGAAGGGCAGGATGCCTTTGTAGATCGCACTGGTGGGCAGGTCCGCCGGGGCGACGCCGCGCAGGTAGAACAGCGCAAAGCCGAAGGGCGGGGTCAGGAACGAGGTTTGCAGGTTCACCCCCACAAGCACACCCAGCCAGATCGGATCGACATCCAGCATCAGCAACACCGGCGCGGTGATCGGGATCACGATAAAGATGATCTCGAAGGTGTCGAGGATGAAGCCCAGGAAGAACATGATCAGCATAACAACCGCTACCGCGGCGAGCGTTCCGCCCGGCAGGTTGCTGAGGAACTCATGCACCAGATTGTCGCCGCCCATCATACGGAACACGACCGAAAAGACCGAGGCCCCGAGCAGGATCACAAAGACCATGCTGGTGATTGTGGCGGTGGCGACCATCGTCTCCTTGAGCACGCCAAAGGACAGACGCCAACGCAATGCGGCGAGGATCATGGCCCCGACGGCACCGACGGATGCGGCCTCTGTCGGGGTGGCGATGCCGCCCAGAATAGACCCTAACACGGCCAAAATCAGCGCCAGAGGCGGGACAAGCGCCACAAAAACCTCGCGCAGGAGCTTTGATTTCTCATCCGCCGGAACGGGGGTGGCGGGGCAGGATTTAGGGTCTGTTGCGGCTTTGAACAGCACATACCCGAGGTAAAGCGACACGAGTAGCAAGCCGGGCAGCAGCGCCCCGGCAAAGAGATCCCCGACAGAGACGGGCGTGGGGGCAAAGTTGCCCTTGGCCATCTGCACCTGCGAGTTGATGCCCGACAGCATATCGCCCATGAAGATCAACACTGTAGAGGGGGGGATGATCTGGCCCAGGGTGCCGCTGGCGCAGATCACGCCGGTGGCCAGTTTCGGGTCATAGCCCGCCCGCAGCATCGCGGGCAGCGAGATCAGCCCCATCGTCACCACGGTCGCGCCCACCACACCGGTAGAGGCCGCGAGCATCGCCCCGACCAGCACCACAGAGATCCCAAGCCCGCCGCGCATATTGCCGAACATCTTGCCCATAGTGAGCAGCAGTTGTTCAGCGATCTGGCTGCGTTCCAGCATCACGCCCATAAAGATAAACAGCGGCACGGCGACGAGCACTTCGTTCGTCATAAAGCCGATATAGCGGTTCGGCAAAGAGCCGAAGTTGGACGGGTCGAACACGCCCAAAGCCATGCCTACACCGCAGAATAGTAACGAAGTCCCGGCAAGGGTGAAGGCCACGGGGAAGCCCAGAAGCAAAAAGCCGATGACCCCAAAGAACATCAGCGCGGCGAGCATCTCGCCAATCATGATCGGGTCCATCAGGCGGCTCCCTCGGTGGTGGCGGGTTTGATGGCGTCCGGGCTGTATTGCATCGCGGCGGGCACAAGATCAGCCCTGCCGCCAAGCACCAGAATGGACCGGATCGCCATGGCAATGCCTTGCGCCGCAATGAGGGCCGCAAAGACGATGATAAAGGTTTTGAGGATATAAAGCCCCGGCATCCCGCCCACATTGGCAGAGCCTTCATGATAGCCCCAAGCGCGCTGCACGAAGGGCATCGAATAGATGTAGACGATCCATGTGAAGGGCAGCAGGAAGATGACCACCCCGATCAGGTCGGTGATGGCGCGGGTGCGCAGTTTGGCGGGACGGTAAAAGATATCGACGCGCACGTGATCGTCGCGCAGCAGGGCAAAGCCTGCGACGGCGGTGAACATCGCCCCGTTCAGCCAGATATAGAGATCCTGCATCCAGACGTAGCTGATGGCAAAGAGGTATCTTTGTACCACTACGGTAAAGCAGACGACGACAATGGCCAGCGCGAGCCAGGAAAAGACTTTTCCGATAATCAGATTAACAGCGCAGATGAGGGATGCTACTCCAGCGAGAAAACGCACATTCCACCCTTTTCTATGGTTTCTATCGTTCTTAACGCACGTCAATCGAAGTGCCGCAGGGGAATGTCAAGCGGGGACAGTTGTTTTCAAGCAGCGGAAAATTGCGAATGTCTGTTCTGGTAAGTCGACCTAAGAGATATCTTTTGACTCGGGCCGCAACTTTAGGTTACGGATTCGCCATAGCGTGCGACGGTTAGTAAGTGCCCAGATCTAAAGATAATAAGTATAGATGTCAGCAACAGTTCAACTCATTCATAATGAAACCGGCACTCTTCTTAGGAGAGAGGAGGGCAGGGCGGTTTTTTCGGTCACGGCACCTGATGACCTTGTTGTCAAAGTCCCGCTAAGGCCCGTCAGCGAGTCTGCGCGCGGCGGCTTAAAACCGTTTCTGCACAAGCATTTTCCCATGGCTCCGCATCGCGCGTTGTTTCGCGAGGTGAACCACGACATCACCATACGAATTCGCAGCTACCAGATGGGGCATGCGTCGCCGATCGCGTCCACCAATGGCATCATGCGCACCGATCACGGGTTGGGCCTTTTGATGCAACGTGTGGGGCCGGCGACAGGCGGGCTGGGGCTGACGCTGGATGAATTCATTGCACAGGACCTGCTGGATACGCCGGCGCTGAAAGCGTTGAACGACTTTTCCCGCGCGATGTTTGCGCTTGGGGTGGTTGCGCCGAACGTTGGCCCAAGAAATATCGTGTGGGGCGAGCAGGACGGGACGTGGCGACCGCTGATCGTGGACGGCTTTGGCGATCACAGCGTGACCAAGCTGCCGTCCTGGATACCGTTTCTGCGCCACTATGGATTGCACCGCGGGATGGAGCGTACGGCACGTGACGTCGGGCTTCGGTGGTCGCGCCGCAAAAAGATGTTTCTGCGGGCAGATTCTGGTGCGCTCGACTAGGGTTACTCTTTTTGCTTATTCCGCCGGAAGCTGGGAATAATACAGCGCCAGCGCGTCGATCTCGGCATCTGACAGATTGCGGGCGGCTTTTTCCATCAGCTCTTTGCGGGGGCCGCCGCCGCGTGTGCCATCGCGCCAAAGCTTCAGCTGCTGCGCCAGATAGGGGCGCGGCTGGCCGCTGATGCGCGGGAAGCCGGGTTTGGTTTGTTCCAGACCGGGGCCGTGGCAGGACGCGCAAGACGGCGCGTCGATATTGCCGATGGCGGCGACGCCGGCGCCTTGCTCCATCAGCTCAAGCTCTGCCGGGGGCAGGGGGGCTGTCGGGGTCGGGCCATCGGGCGAAGATGCGGCATAGTGGCGGATCACGCGGGTCAGGGCATCAGGGGGAAGCTGCGTCGCCGCATGGGCCATAAAGCCGCTGTCCCGCGCGCCCGTGCGATAGGCGGTGATCGCGTCCTGCATGTATCCTTCGTCGAGGATATCGAGGCGGGGGATATGGCCGTTGCCTTTACTGTCGCCCGTCGCGCCGTGGCAGGATGCGCAATAGGTCAGCGCGGTGTCGTCGCCCGCTGCGTCTGACGCCAGCAGCGCGTCAAAGCCCGCGCCCTCCATCTTTCGGACATGGGTGAGGAAGGCGACCATGGCCCAAATCTCGTCCTCGCGGTTTTCGGCGGGCCAGTAGGGCATGCCGCTCATCTTGACGCCGTCCTTGACGATGGTGAACAGATGTTGCGGCTGCCAGTCGGCGACGGCGTCGGTGATATGGGGCGGTTCGGGCGACATGGCGTCGGCGGTGGCGGAATGGATGCGGTCGGGGGCGGCGTGGCAGAAGCTGCAGGCGCTGTCGAAATGTCCCGCGCCAAGGGCGACGAGATCGGGATCGGACAGGTCGGGCACCTGTTCGGCGTCAGGGGCGCGGAGTTTGACCGACTGACGGTAGGCGGTGTGCAGCACCCAGGACACGCCCGGAATATGGCCCGCGCGGGCAGAGACGTTGAACAGCCCCAGCCCCACGATGGTCACCGCGCCGACAGCCCCCAGCAGGGCCAGAACGATCAGGGTTTTGATCACGGTTCTCATTGCGTTTGCTCCGTTACGTTTGGGGTGCGGGGTCGGCGCTGCGCAGGTCGCGGCCCACCAGCCACAATCCGGCGATCAGATAGACCGGTGTGCCGATGCCCAGCATCAGCAGCCCGCCCAGTTGTTGCCCGCCAAGATCGGCGGCGCGGCCGCAAATCTCGGCAAAGACATCGCGGGGGGCGAGGATCAGCAGCGCCCCGAGCAGAGTCATATGCATGGAGGTCAGCAGCAGCGATCCGGCCCCCGCCAGCCCGTTGTGCGCGCGCAGGGCGCTGACCCAGACCAGCAGACCGACGATCAGGAAGCTGCCCTGTTCCAGCGCAAAGCCCGCGGGCAGCAGATAGGCCGCCCCGTGCAGGTGCGGCAGGTGCCATGCCCAGACCACCATGAATTCAAGCACCGTCGCGATCAGCGGAGAGATGATCAGCCAGCGCAGCCGGTCGCCCAGTCCGAAGGCGAGCAGCGGAGCGACCACGGCGACCAGCCCCATATGCCGCAGCATATGGACGGGGAAGGCGGCACCGGTCAGCCGTTCCAGCGGGACCAGCCAGAGCAGGCCAAGCAGGGCAAACCCCAGATATGTCGCCACGCGGGTCATGCGCAGCTGGCGATCAGGAGCACGGGGAGCGAGACATAGATCACCCCGACCGCCGAGATCAGCGACAGCAGGAAGGCCGCGTGGCCTATGAACTGGTGGCGGTCCTCGTTATTGCCCGCGTCGTTTTCCCATTCGCGGTCGCGCACCACATCCCATTGCCGCCACGCACCCCAGCCCAGCCAGACGATCGCCGCCAAGATGCCTATGGTCAGCATCCCGATGCCAAGGCGCAGGGTGGCAAGGTAATCCACGCCGAGGATGTGATCGGCGCAGAATACGGTTGTGGCACCGTAGCAGATCACGAAATGCAGCGCCCAAAGCGTGGGGCTGAGGGCGAGCCGCCAGAGGCTGTCTTGTTCCTCGAGGAATTCCTCTTGCTCTTCTTCGGTGGAGATCTGGTTCATGCCAGCAGCCTTGGGGCCACGCCCAGAATAAAGCCGGTGACCAGTGCGGTCAGCACCATGAAGTGCCAAAACAGCGTCACGTTGCACAGGTCGGCGTCATATTGTGGGGTGACCTTGCCAAATATCGACCCTGCCAGCGCGTAAAGCTGCATGATGACTCCCAGCAGGGAATGGGCCACCAGCCAGACCATCAGCGCCCACATGGTGGCGGGGTAGACATGGGTTGTGGGCTCAAGGTCGAGGACCGACAGGATGATCAGCCCCGCTCCGCCCGCGGTGCAGATCGCCGCCAGTGCCAATGCGATGCGTGCCAGCGTGATATGGCTGCGTTTATTGACCTCGCGTGCGAGCACGGTCGCGGCCCATGAGACGACAAACAGCGTGACCCCAAGCGCGACGGCGGCACCCGTGGCGTGGTCCGCTCCGATGGTGATAAAGTCCGGTCGCGCGGTCCAGTAGAAGAAGAACCCGAAGACGAGGCTGGCGAAGGCGGTGCTGTCGCCCAGCATCGTGATCCAGACCGCCCACCACCCGACAGAGGTCGGCCCGGAGGCGTAGGTCGGCAGGCTGAGGCCAAGGCCCACGTCCTTGCGCTCCTGATCCGGCACCTGTGCTGTGCTGGTCCAGAGCCAGTAGAGCACGCAGACAATGGCGAAGGCGCCGCAGACGATGGCGGGTTCGTATATGTGGAAGGTGGGGAAGATGAACGCACCGCCGGTGAAGAACGCGGCGAGCATGGTGATCCACGCGGGGCCGGTGACGCGCTGCACCATCAGCGGTTTCGCGTCGATGACCGAGGTGATCAGCGTCTCGCGTTTGCCCTCGGGGGCGTCGGGCAGATAGTAGCGGCCCGCGTCCATACGCTCGACCAGTTTGGGCTGGTCCCACAGCGGATAGCGCGAAGTGATATAGGGCACCGAACGGTTGCCCCATGCCTCTTCGGGCACATCATGGGCCCATTCCAGCGTGCCGCCGCCCCACGGGTTGCGCTTGATCTGGCCTTGGTACGCTTTGGGCCGCAGCAGATCGTAGACGAAGACGGCAAAGCCTGCGGCGGTGATATAGGCCCCGACGGTGGACATCATATTGAGCCAGTCCCAGCCCGCGCTGCCCGGGTAGGTGAAGATCCGGCGCGGCATCCCCTTAAGCCCCGTCAGATGCATCGGCAGGAAGGTGACGTTGAAGCCCACAAAGATCAGCCAGAAGGCCCAACGGCCAAGGGTTTCGGACAGAAGCTTTTTGCGGAAGAACGGGAAGAAATAATAGACGCCCGCCATGACCGGAAAGACCATGCCGCCGAACAGCGTGTAATGCAGGTGGGCCACGACGAAGTAGCTGTCATGCGCCTGCCAGTTGAAGGGCACGATGGCCAGCATCACCCCTGTCAGACCGCCCGCGACAAAGATCGCCAGCGCGCCCGCGATCCAGAGCATCGGCAGGGTCATCTTGACCCGTCCCACCATCAGCGTTGCGACAAAGGCGAAAAGCTGGATGCCGGTGGGGATCACCACGGCCTCGGACGCGGCAGAGAAGAAACCCAGACTGATCTGGGGCAGGCCGGTGGTGAACATGTGATGCACCCACAGCCCGAAGGACAAGAACCCCGTGCCAACCGCACTGAGCACGATCCACGAATAGCCCACGATGGGCGTGCGTGCGACGGTGGGCACGATCATCGCGGCGATCGCGATGGAGGGCAGGAAGATGATGTAGACCTCCGGATGGCCGAAAATCCAGAACAGATGCTGCCAGAGCATCGGGTCGCCGCCCCGGACGGGATCAAAGAACGGCCAATCGAAGGAACGTTCGAGTTCGAACAGGAAATCCCCCGCGATCAGCGGCGGGAAGGCAAAGAGGATCATCCCGCCCACGACCATCACATACCACGCATACAGCGGCATGATGTTGACGCGCATCCCCGGCGGGCGGCATTTGAGCGCGCCGACGATCAGCTCGACCGCCGCGGCGATGGAGGCGACCTCGATAAAAGAGAGGCCCAGAAGCCAGATATCGGGGCCGATGCCTTCTTCCTTGGTGGCGAGCGGGGGGTACATGAACCAGCCCGCCTTTGGCGCGGAGTCGAACAGGATGGACCCGAAGACAAAGATGCCGCCGATCAGGAAACACCAGTAGCCATAGGCGCTGAGCCGCGGGAACGGCATGTCGCGCGCGCCTAGCATACCGGGCAGCAGCAGGATCGAGATCGCCTCGAACATGGGCACGGCAAAGAGGAACATCATCGCCGAGCCGTGCATGGTGAAGAACTGGTTATAGCGGTCGGCGTCGAGGAAATCATTCTCGGGCACGGCAAGCTGGGTGCGCATGAGCACCGCCAGAATACCGGCACAGAGCATGAAAAAGAACGCGGTCATCGTGTACCAGATGCCGACCTCGGTGTTGTTCACCGCCGACCAGTAGCGCCAGCCTTGCGGCGTTTTCCAAGCCGCACGCAGGCGTTTTTTCTGCGCCTCTTGGACATCCTGCGGGACGGGTTCGGCGAGCATATCCTCGGTCGGGGGGTAGGTTCCTTGGGGGTCCAGCACATCGGGGTATCTGCGGGTCATTCCAGCCCCCCCAGATAGGCGGCGAGCGCCGCGAGGTCGTCGTCGGACAGGAAGTCATAGGTGGGCATATTGACCTCGGGTTTGATCGTGTCGGTGTGGCCGATCCATGTGGCGATGGCCTGCGCGTTCAGGGGCAGGGTGCCTGCGGCCAGCGAGTGGCGGTTTGCCAGATGGGTCAGGTCCGGGCCGGTTTTGCCGATGGCCTTGGTGCCACGAATGGTGTGGCAGGCGCCGCAGCCTTCCTCAAGGAACAGGGTCGCGCCCGCTTGGGCCAGTGCACCTTGGGGCGGCTTGGCATCGCGCGCCTCTGCGCTCAGCCATTGGTCGAAGTCATCGGGCGGCATCACCACGGTTTCAAAGGCCATCAACGCATGGGAGGCGCCGCAGAATTCGGCGCATTGGCCCCGGTAGATGCCGGGATCGGTGGGCGCGAGGGTCATGCGGGTTTCGCGCCCCGGGAACATATCGGTCTTGCCGCCAAGGGCCGGCACCCAGAAGGAGTGGATCACCCGATGGGCGTTCAGCACAAGCTCGGTTCGGGCGCCGGCGGGCAGGCGGAGCTCGTTTGCCGAGACGACTGTTCTGGTCTCCCCTTGCTGTTGGTATTCGACGCGCCACCACCATTGTTCGGCGGTGACCCGCACGACCAGCCCGTCCCCTTCGGCGCGGGTCGGTCCCATCAGCGGCAGGGAATACATCAGCAGCCCCCCCAGCAGGACCACGGGAAAGAGGATGCCCCCGCCGACGATCAGCATCTCGGCGGTGCGGCGGCGCATGGCACCGGGGTTGATGCGCGTGACGTAGATGAACAGCACTGCAACGAGGGTCCACAGGATCACCGCGCCGACCAGCATCACCCAAAAGAGGTTCAGCACATCCGCCGCGTCCTGACCGGCGGGGGCCAGCACGGATTGACGCCCTTCGCAGCCCGCCAGAAGCAGGGCGGCCGGGGCGATTGCATAGATGCGCCAAGGGTGTTGCAAGGGGGCTCCTGTTGCTAGGCTGTGTTTTCTGCGCTGCCGCCTTTCTTGCGGATCACGCGGTAGATGTAGGTCAGCACCAAGGCACCGATGACAACGTTGGACACGGGGTTCATGTAGTCCGCGACCAGATCGTATTGCGACCCGAGCGCGTAGCCGAGCCCGGTCAGCAATGTGTTCCAGATCACCGTACCCGCCAGCGAGAAGGCCAGAAACGGCAGGTGATGCATCGGCGTCAGCCCCGCGGGCACCGAGATCAGCGTGCGGATCGCGGGCACCATGCGCCCCATGAGCACGGCCAGATTGCCGTGGCGGTCGAACCAGTCCGAAGCGCGGTCAAGATCCTCGGGGGACATGGTGAGCCAGCGGCCATGCTTTTCCAGTAGGTGCCGCACGCGGTCGTGCCCGATCTTACGCGCGATGATGTAGTAGAGGTAGGTGCCCGCCAGTGACCCGATGCTGCCCGCGATCACCACGCCGACAAAGTTCATCTGGTCCTGATAGGCCAGAAACCCCGCCAGCGGCATGATCAGCTCGGACGGGATGGGCGGGAAGACGTTTTCCGCGAACATCAGAAACGCGACGCCCAGATAGCCTGCGGCGTCCAGCAGGCCGGTGATCCAGTCAAACATGGGGTCTCCGGTTCTGTTGCGGTGCGGGGGAAGGGGCGTGGTGGGTCATTCAGGGTCTTTCGTCGTCAGCGGGTTGGCCACGCGCTCGTAATATTCACTGATGGCGCGCATATCCTCGGAGGTCATTTTGCGGGCGATTGCCGACATCATGCCGCCAAAGTCATTGTCCCGCTGGCCGCGTTTCCAGCGGTCCAGTTGCAGGACCATGTAGTTGGCGTATTGACCGGCAAGATAGGGCACCGAGGGCGGGTTGCCCGTGCCGTCGGGCCCGTGGCAGTTGGTGCAGGCGGGCAGGCCCTTGGCGGGCGATCCGGCCCGCGCGATGGCGGCACCTTTCTGGATGTCTTGCATCGAGACCTGCCCGCGTGCCACCCGCAGCGGCGCGACGAGAGAGGCGTAATAGGCGCTGACCGCAGCGCGGTCGTCTTCAGAGAGGGACTGCGCGACGGGCGTCATCAGGTCGTCGGGCCGCGCGTCGCTGGCGTAGTCATCCAGCTGCTTGTCAAGGTACCACGCCGGTTGTCCGGTCAGCCGCGGGAAACTGCCCGACCCGTCACCCTGACCGTCAACGCTGTGGCAGGTCACGCAGGATTGCACATCGCCCGCGCCTTGCAGCGCGATCGCCTGCCCCCGTGCCAGCGTGTCGGCGTCGGGGGGTGTATCGACCGTCAAGTTGAACAGGTCGCGCGCCGTATCATAGGGCTGATCCGCAGGGATCGCCTGCGCGGTGGCCAGCGCGGGCAGAAAGGCTGCGAGTGCGAGGCAGAGCAGGGGGCGGTGCGGGATATTCATGGCGGCTCCTCTGCTTTAGGCGTCCATCAGGGGGCGCGGGTTAGCGATATAGTCGTTCTTTATATGCTCGAGCGTCCAATAGGCGACGCCCATCAGCGGCCCCGTGGGGTTGTAGCCAAGGTTCTGCGGAAACAGCCCCGCGCCGAAGACAAAGACGTTGTGATGATCCCACATCTGGCCAAAGCGGTTCACGACGCTGGTTGTCGGGTCCGTGCCCATCACCGTGCCGCCGGTGTTATGGGTAGTCTGGTAGGGCACGATGGAATAATCGCTGCCCTCTGCCGCGCGGTTGCTGGCGGAGGTGGATGTCACGTTCTCCATGTTGCGCGCGATCTCATGCGCCTTGCCCATCACATAGTCGGCCATGCGCCGGTCGTTTTCGGGGAAGTTGAAGGTCATCCGCAGCAGCGGGCGGCCATAGGCGTCTTTCCATGTGGGATCGAGGTCAAGGTAGTTATCGGGCGTCGCCATGGACGACCCGTGCACCGTCAGGCTGGCGTGGTGTAGGTAATTCTCGCGCACGGCACGCTTCCAGTCGGCCCCCCATGCGGGGGTGCCTTCGGGCGTGGGCTGGTAGTTGATCGGGCGGCCATTGGTCTGCGTGCAGGCGATATAGCCGCCGCCCAGAAACCCCAGATCGCTGTGGTCAAAGTTGTCACCGTTAAAGTCGTCGATCACCGTGCCAAGCGCCCCCGCCCCCATAAAGGGGTTGGTCACCACCTGATCATCGAAAAATACGTTCACGCCTGCCATCGTCTGATAGGCATAGTTCCGGCCCACGGTGCCCGTGCGGGTTTTCGGGTCGTAGGGTTTGCCCAGACCGGAGACCAGCATCAGATGCGTGTTCCACAGGCCATAGGCGTTCATGCAGACGATATCGGCGGGCTGGAACACCTCTTCGCCCGCGTCGGTCAGATAGGTGACGCCGGTGGCGGTCTTGCCGTCCTCTGCCTTCTCGACCCGCAAGACTTGTGCCTGATAGCGGATCTCGAAATTCTCGTGGGATTTGATCTGGTCATAAACGCAGATGATCGGGTCGGCCTTGGCATAGTAGCCGCAGCCAAAGCGTTCGCAAAAGCCGCAATAGGTGCAGGGATGCAGCTTGGCCCCGTAGGGGTTGGTGTATTCCTTGGTGGCGTTGGCGGCGGGCATGGGGAAAGGGTGATAGCCAAGCTTGTGCGCCGCCTCGTCGAATTTTGTGGGGCCGATGGGCTGGCGCATGGGCGGGTTGGGATAATCGGCGCTGCGCGGCCCTTCGAAGGGGTTGCCGCCTTCACGCGGGCCGTCTGCCATCTGGCCTGCTGTACCGGAGGTGCCGCAGATTTTCTCGTAGAAATCAAAATGGGGCTCAAGCTCGTCATAGGTGACGCCCCAATCCTGCACATTCAGATCGTCGGGGATGAAGTCGGCCCCATAGCGGTTTTCGTAATGGCTCCGCATCTCGAGGTCGGAGGGCAGGGGCCGCCAAAGCTGGCCGTTCCAGTGGATGCCCGCGCCGCCAAGCCCAACACCGGGCAGGAACGACCCGAGCCTGCGCATCGGCAGCGCCTGCTGGCTGGCAGTGTTGCGGAAGGTCAGGGTCTCTTTGCGGGTGTTGATCATATGCGCGTGGTGCACCGCATATTTTAGCTCGTCATGTTCCTTGGGGGCGGCGAAATCATCGGCATCATGGCGATAGGATCCACGCTCCAGCACGACACAGCGTTTGCCAGCATGGGCAAGCTCATATGCAGCTGTCAGACCCGTCCAACCGGCCCCGATGATGACCACATCTGTTTTCGCCAGCCGCCGTGCCATGATCTACCTTTCTGAGTTGAAGTCGCTTGTGCCCGGTTGATGTCCGATGCCCATAGGGGGCTGCGGGTAGGGGCGATTGTGGTCGTCGACCGTGTCGGTGTAATAGCCGAACGCCCCGGGGAAGCCGACCATATGCCAACCGGCGTAGCCCTTGTTGCCGCCATAGATCGGGTCGGCGAAATAGCCCTGGTTCGTCAGGGCGTGGAGTTCGGTAAAGAATGTCTTGGCCCCGACACGACCGGCAAGCGCGGGCCTATCCTCGGACAGGTCGGTCATCAGCTGGTCGAGCGCAGATTGCGGTTGCCCTTCAAGCGGGCCGATGACGGTCTGCATCGCCGCCAGCCCCTCGCGCCACAGATCGGCGGGGCGTAGGGGAGATTGGTAGCCTTGCTCGGGCGTGCCTTGGGGGTGGGGCCCGTCCATATAAAGACGTTCGCCGCGCCCGTAGCCGCCCGCGAGCTGCAGGTCGATGAAATCGACCACGCCGGCCTGACTGGCCGAGGGGAAATCGTCCTGCGGGATCAGCGTGTCACACAGCAGCGCGAGGCTTCGGGCCTCGGTATCGGACAGGAAGGTGAAGGGGGTGCCATCAAGGGCGGCAAAGGCATGGCGCGGCAGGGACGCAAGGCCGACCGCGGCACCGAAGCCGAATAGAACTGATCGTCTGGAATACATGGACATGCAAACCCCAAAAGATTGGTCACTTGTTAAAATAACACCTCCCCCGCGGGAATGTTCCAAGTTTTTGCATGAAATTAAGGCGAAACTAGCCGTGGCGTTTCTGCCGGGGGCGGTCTAGTTTGCGCGGGCCGAAACAAACTCACACAGCCATGTGACTGGTTCTTGGGAACTGGGTCGCGCTATTGGGGGTTACATCGTCAAGCACTAACTAAATAGGAGCGTGCACGCATGCTGACCAAACGCCATTTTATCACCAGCTCCGCTGCCGCGTTGTTTTCTGCCCCTCTGGCCCCCAGTCTCGCCGCCGCTGCGACGACAGACAAGTCGATGTGGGACGCATGGGATGCGCAGGTAACGCCTGCGGGCTACGATCCTGCAACGACGAACCCCTGGGGCGTCGCGCCCCGCTTTCTGCCCCGACTGGTAGAGGCGAACCCCGGTCTGACGCCGGGCGATATCCACGTCGATGCGGTTGCGCGGTATCTTTACCACATTCAGGACAACGGCACCGCCATGCGGTATGGGGTCGCGATTGCGCGGGGTGACCTGTACGAGCCCGGCACCTATTCGATCAAACGCAAGGCCAAATGGCCAACCTGGACGCCGACGCAGAACATGATCCGCCGCGATCCAGAGCTTTATGAACAACATGCCGATGGGATGGACGCAGGTCCGCAGAACCCCTTGGGGTCACGTGCACTGTATCTTTTCGTCGGCAACCGCGACACCTATCTGCGCATCCACGGGTCGCCTAACCCGCAATCGATCGGCGGGCGCGCAAGCTCTGGCTGTGTGCGGATGATCATGGCGCATATCAACGACTTGTACGAGAACGTGAACACCGGATCGCGCGCTGTCCTCTACCCGCCGGAAGAGCTGGTGACGGCTGCGACCTAAGTCCGGACCTTTGCACACATGAAAAGGCCGCCCGAAGCGAGATGCTTCGGGCGGCCTTTTCACGTCAAGACGCGGGGCGCGATTAGCCCGCCGCAGCTGCCGCGATCGTTTGGGTGCAGATCGGACGGCCATTGTCGGCGCGTAGGGGCAGGAAGGTGGTTTCGACCGGCCCGCGGTAGCGATAGACGTAGCATCCGTTGCTGGGGTCGATCTTAACCGCGGTCAGATCCTGGTTCTTGGCAGCCACCAGGCGCACCCCTTCGGGCAGTTCGGTGAAAAACCCTTGGTCGTTGGTCATCTTGTCAGTGGTGGTCTGTACATCCGCACAAGCAGCCAGCGCCAATACGGCACAGCCTGCAATCCAAACCCGAACGCTCATCGTGATATTCCTCATATGAATTTGCTATGCAGCTAGGGTATTTCGCGGGAGTTGTAAAACAAGGGCGCGTGTTTTTGGGTCACAAACTGTTGCATTGCTGCCGATGGCCGCGACTAGTCGTGCTCTTCATAGGTGCCTGCGTGTTTCTCTAGCTTTCGCACCAGCGCGATGATGATCAGGGCGAGGATCACGGTCATGCCCGCAATCGTCCATTCGCCTAAGCCGCAAGCCACGCCAACGGCGGCGGCGACCCACATGCTGGCCCCTGTCGTCAGGCCGCGCACCTTGCCTTGGGAAAAGACGATCAGCCCCGCGGCAAGGAAAGCGACGCCGCTGGTCACCGCCTCGATGATACGCAGCGGGTCCATCCGGATGGTGTCGCCAAATTCGGCGCTGCGGGCGAGCAGGGCGAGGGTCAGCAGGCAGTAGATGCACGACGCGAGGCCGATCAGCATATGGGTGCGCAGACCCGCGGGCCGTTTGGAGGTTTCGCGTTCAAGCCCGATCAGCCCGCAGAATACCACCGTCGCAAGGGTGCGTGCCACAACGACCGACAGGGGCAGGCTGGGGGCGAGGGAGAATTCGTTCAGCAGATCTTCCCACATCAGCGTGTCTCCTGCGCGCAAGAGGGGTGCGGGAGAGGGGGGCAGGGGGCGGAACTGGGCATGGGGGCAATCCGGTCTCTTGAAAGCTGTTGGGTTGGATATAGGGCGGTGACAGAAAAAGACCGCCCCCAATGTGGGGACGGTCTACGGTGGTCAACTTCTGTGGATCAAATCCAGTAGTTCGGCACCATATAATGTTCGTGGGTCCGGCGTTCCCATTCGCGGTCTGTCACCCAACCGTCGCTGCGGGTTGGTGCGCCTTTGACCTGCTGTTCGGTGATGTCCGTCATGAACCCATCTTTCGAGGTGTCGTATTCAAGCTTGCCCCACGGCACGGGGTGGTGATCCTCGCCCAAGCCCAGAAATCCGCCAAAGCCCATTACGGCATAGGCGACCTTGCCGGATTGCTTGTCGATCATCAGGTGGTCGATGGATCCGATATGTGTGCCATCGCGGCTGTAAACATTTGTACCATTCACGTCAGAGGAAGATACGAGGCTAGAATGTGATGTCGTCGTCATGTCGAAACTCTCCTGTGTTGTTGGTTACCTGTAGTTGAAACGATAGAGGCGGCGCGGCGGTTCCGCGTCCTTCTGCGGGCGGCTAACTTCTGCCGATGGGCGTTGTTTGGCCGTGTGGGTGTGGGGGCTTGGAACTTTGGGTAAATGCGGCGGGTTGGTCTTTGACCAATCGACCACAGCTGGCCGGTTCAAACCCAAGCATGAAAAGGGAGATTCCAATGAAATTCGCACTCACCACCGCCGTGGCCTGCGGGCTGATGACAAGCGCCGCTTTCGCCGCCGAAACGACCGCTCCGGTTATGGATGCCGAGGGCGCAGAGGTCGGGACCGTGACGGTCCAGGATACCGAATCCGGCGTGGCGTTGGCAAAACTGTCGCTGTCCAACCTGCCCGCAGGGGGCATCGCGGTGCATTTGCACGAAACCGGTGATTGTTCGGGCGACGGGTTTAAATCCGCTGGCGGACATATCGCGGGCGACCGCGAACATGGCGTGTTGACCGCCGGTGGCCCACACCCCGGTGATATGCCGAATGTCACGGTGGGCAGTGATGGCACCGTAGAGCAGGAAGTGTTCCTGCCGTTCCTGAATGTGGAAGAGCATCTGATGGATGACGACGGCGCTGCCTTTGTTATCCACGGCGGGCAGGATGATTACAGCTCGCAACCCTCGGGGGATGCGGGGGACCGGATTGCCTGCGGTGTCTTTGGTGCTGATCCCGCCTGATCACCCTTCGGCAAACGATGATTTGAACGACCAAGGCCGCGCCCCCACTGGCGCGGCCTTGCTTTTGCTGGCATAGGCTACCGCTGGCACCCTGCACGGGCAGGGGGCAAACCGCCGGATCAATCAGCAAGGTTTCCCATGGCAAAAACACCCAGCCCCTGTATCGACGTGTGCAAGTTCAAACGCGAAGGCCATTGCATCGGGTGTTCGATGACCAAGGCGCAGAAATCCATGTTCAAATCGCTGAAGAAAGAAAGCCACCGCGTGGGCTTTATCCATATGCTGACTGCGCAACAGGAACGTCTGGGCAAATACAGCCATTGGGATCTGGCGTATCGCAAGAAGCTGGCAAAACGCAAAATCGCGGCCGAGAAGCTTCTCTAGCCGCGATTTGATTTTGGGTGCTGACGGGATCAGCGGATGGGCTATTTAGCCTGCGAGGTGTGCGCGCAGGAACCACGCGAATTTCTCGTGCTCTGTCCCGCGTGCGATGCAGAGGTCTTCTGTCAGCGTGTCGCCGTTGTCGGCGGCCAACTGGCCCGCGCCCGCGATGGTGGAGGCCAGCGTTTCCTGCGCTTCCATCATGATGCGGATCATTTCCTTGTCGTTGGCGTGGCCATCGTGTTCGTTGATCTTGGACCGCTTCAGCATGCCCGCAAGCATCCCTTCGGCGTGGACATCGAGAGCGCGAATACGCTCTGCCAGATCATCCTGCGCGACAAAGTGGTCTTCGTAGATTTTCTGGAACAGGTCGTGCAGCGGGCCGAAACCCATGCCTTTTACGTTCCAGTGAAAGTTTTGCGCCAGCATTGTCGTCACGGCGGTTTCCGCAACGCATTGGTTCAATGCATCGGCGATTGCTGTTTTTGCATCGGTTGTCAAAGCAGCTGCTGTCTGGTTCATTTTCTCGTCCCCAAGTGATTAAAATTCTGACTGGCTGGCACGGTACTAGCTTGCTGTCCAATCAACATAGACACCAAAAACGGTTTGCCAAGGTCTTTTTGGAATTATTCTAAACTTGAGAAAACTGCTCGGAAATTTGGCCGAGAAGATAGCCGATATAGCGTCGGTCAGAGGGGGCGACGCGCGACTTGATCAGGAAGTTGAGACTGGCGGGATCGTCCTCGCGGATGCTGGTCAGGCAGCGCAGGATCCATGCTTCGTCAAACGAAAGCGTGTCTGTGCCCGGCGCGAACCAGACGACCTTGCGCTGCACTGCATTCGGCAGACATTTGATCAGCGTATCCACAAATGTGCGTTTCGCGTCCTCTCCATCAAGGCTGAGCAGGGCGCAGGCTTCGTAAAGATCCGTGCGCGCGGCGACGCGACAGGCCATCGCTGACATCCGGAAATGGGTCAGCGCGGCGCGTTGTTCGGGGGTGATACGGGGGGCGGGCGCCTGTGCTGGTGCGTCGTCGCGGTCAAGGATCGGGAGGGTCGCCAGAGATGCCATATCAAGAGAAGTCCATACATGGGGCAGGGTTCGGGCCTGCCCGGTTGAATATCTTACTTTATTTATAGGGTATAACCATCGCCCCGACAAGGGGGAGTGTTTTAGTGGGGTATTTGAAAATGTTATGTAAATACATGGGTGTAGGCGGGATGCCGCCTGTGATCGCTAAGTTTGTGACGCAGCGGCTTGCCCCGACGCGCTGACCTGATTAGGTCTCGGGCAGGTGAATACCTTACTATTTCAGTTTGACAATAGCCGCGTGGCGGTTCATTTCCGACTAAAACAGTAAGGGACAGAATTTCATGCAAATTTCAAGGATTGCCTTGGTGGCCGCGCTGGCTGCATCACACCCCGCCTATGCGCAGGAGGCGGATACGCTTGATCTGGGGACGCTCACGCTTGAGGCGGAAAGCGATGCGACGCTGCTGCAAAACGGTTACGTGGCCGAATCGGGGCGTCAGGCCACGCGGGTCGACACCCCCATCCGTGACATCCCCCAAGCGATCAGCACCGTCGGGCAGGACCAGATCGAAGATCAGGAGCCGCGCACGCTGCTGGACGCCTTGGGCTATACCTCGGGCGCCAATGTCACCAATTTCGGTTTCGACTCGCGCTATGACGCTGTCTATCTGCGCGGTTTCTCGGCCTACTATGACGGGCTGTTCCGCGATGGCTTGCGTCAGGTGAACGGTCCGTCGGCGTGGTTCCAGAACCACCCCTACACGTTCGAGGGCGTTTCCGTGCTCAAGGGGCCATCGTCGTCGATGTATGGCGTCAGCGGTGCGGGCGGTCTGGTGAATATCATTTCCAAACGCCCCAAGGACGAAGAATATAACGAGCTGAAGCTGACCTTTGGCACAGACAGCCGCAAAGAGCTGGCGTTCGATTTCACCGGCCCCGTCGGCACCGACGGACGGCTCAGCTATCGTCTGACCGGTGTGGCGCGGGATGCGGATACGCCGCTGCCGGGCTATAGCGATGATCTGGCGCTGCTGGCCCCGTCCTTCACCTATCAGTTGACGGACCGGACCAAGATCACCGTGCTGACAGAATATTCTGAATCAACCCGCGGCGGCACGGCGTCTTACTACAACCCGTCGCAGGGCGAAGCGTCTGATATTTATGTCGGCGATCCTGATTATAATGACTTTGTGAACGAACAATGGCGCGTCGGCTACGAGCTTGAGCACGAGATGGACAATGGCGTGACCCTGCGCCAGAACCTGCGGTATTCCGAAGTGGATGCGGATCTTGAGTTCAGCGGCATCTATGCGGCGGGCACGGGTTTCGGGCGCTACTGGGGCCATTACCTTGAGAACTCCGAGAATTTCTCGGTCGATACCTACGCTGAGGGGCATTTCTCTACCGGTGCGTTTGACCACACGGTTGTGGCCGGTTTCGATTATACGCAATCGTCCTATGACGCCTATTATGGCGGTGTCGGCTATGTCTCGGCCGCTGACACGGACGCGGTGGATCAACCCTATTCCAACGGTCAGGAAATGTATCAGTATGGCGTCTATGTGCACGACCAGCTGAGCTCCGGCCCTTGGACGATGTTCCTTAGCGGTCGCTACGACTGGGTCGACATGACCACCTTTGATGCCAATCAGAACGGCACCGATACATCGCACAACGGGTTCTCGGGTCGTGTCGGTCTGAGCTATGCGTTCAACACCGATCTGTCGGTTTATGCCAATGTGTCGAGCTCTTTCGTGCCGACCACAGGGCTGGTCTATGACGACAGCAGCGATCCCAACAGTGGCCGCGCAGCAGAGCCGACGCGCGGGCTGCAAAAGGAAGTGGGCGTCAAATACCAACTGCCAGGTACCGAAAGCCTTGTCACCGCGTCGCTGTTTGACATCCGCCAAGAGGATGGTGTTGTCTTCCAGACAGTTGATCCGGCGACGTTCAATGGCTTGAACCAGGTGCAGGTGCCCTATGACCTGCGGTCGCGCGGGCTGGAGATTGAAGGCCAGTTCAACTTTGCCAATGGTCTGCGCGTGACCAGCGCCTATACCTATCTGGATATGGAGATCGAGGCAGGGTCCACCGGCACCGTGGGCAACCAGCTGTCGGCCACACCGCATCACACCGCATCGATCTGGGGCTTTTACGAGCCGCAAAGCGGGGCGTTCAAGGGCTTTGGCTTCGGCGCGGGTCTGCGCTATGTCGGCGAAAGCTATGGCAACGATGCAAATACCTACAAGAACGATGCCGAGGTCTTTGCCGATCTGTCGATGTCCTATGATTTCGGTGAAGTCGGCTATGACGGGCTGAGCGCGCAGATCAACGTCAAGAACGTCTTTGACAACACAGACCAGACCTGTAGCGCGGACTATTGCTATCGCTACGAAGGGCGCACGGCCACGGCCAGCGTCAGCTACCGCTTCTGATGGCGCGGCTTGGAGGAACTTGGGGTGTCGTCGGCGCGATCGGCGGCATCTATATCGCGCAAAGCGTCATTGCGGGCGTCACATGGTCCGGGCTGCCGGGGGTGTTGCGCGCGCAGAACCTGCCGCTGGACCAGATCGGGTTGATCTCGGTGCTGGTGCTGCCTTGGGCGCTCAAGTTCCTTTGGGCACCGAGGGTTGAACGGTTCCGCCTGCCCGACGGCGGGCGGGACCGGTCGGTCACGATTGTAACATTCGGCGCTGCGGTGGTGATCGCGGCGCTTTTCGTGGTGGGGCTGATCGGCCCGTCGCCGGTGCTGCCTGTTTTGGCGGTGCTGATGGTGGCGGCCTTTGCGACGGCCACGGTCGATATTGCCTGCGACGGCTATGCCGTGGCGGCGTTGAAGGATACGCAATACGGCTGGGGCAACGCGGCGCAGGTGGGCGGTGCCTATCTGGGGGCTGCGATCGGCGGGGGAGTGTTCCTGATCCTCGTGGACCGCGCCGGATGGCTGGTGGGAGCTTGGGGTATGGCGGCGGTGATTGCTGTGCTCTGCGTCCCCTTTGCGATCATCGCGCGGGCGAAAACCGCGCAGGCGCGACCGCATCAACCGCGACTTAGAGCCGCCTTGGCCCGCGACGAGGTGCGTCAGGGTTTGCTGGTCGCGGCGCTTTATGTCGTGGCGCAGAAAACCGCGATGGGGATGTTCGGGCCTTACTTTATCGATGCGGGCTATGATCTGGGTCAGCTTGGACTGCTCAGCGGGGTCGGCAGCCTGACCTTGGGTTTTGCGGGGGCGATGACCGGGGGTGCAGTGGTGCGCCGTTTCGGCACCCGCGTGGTGCTGGCCGGCGCGGTGGCGATTCAGGCGCTGATCCTCGGGGTGGTTGGTCTGTCGGCGGCGGGTGGCGTTTTCGCCGCCGCGACGGTGGCCCCGATTGCGATGGTCAGCAGCGCGGCGGTCATGGCCTTCGGGTTTGTCGCCCTGTACGGGCAGTTCATGAACTGGTCCGACCCGCGGCAGGGCGGTGTCGATTTTACCTTGTTCCAATGTATGGATGCGGCGGTGAGCATGGTTTCGGGCATGGTCGCCGGGGTCATCGCCGAGCATCTTGGTTACGGTTTCTTTTTTGGTGTGGCCTGTGCCGTCTCGCTTGCGGCATTGCCGCTGATCTGGCGGGTCTCGGGGCAGCGCGCACCGCAACAGGGGATGGCCCATGTCTGATCACACTGCACAAACCGAATTGCCCGGCGTCAACTTCGCCGCCCTGCGTCAGGCCACCTTGGCCGAAGCGGCAGAGCATGACCTGCACGTCGAACAGGATGGCGTACAGGGAATTGTCGTGGGCACCTATTATGGGCGGATCGCCTTTGCCCCGTCCGGTGCCCATTGCAGGGCCGAGATATCGACCGCGCGCGCCGATTTTCTGCAGACGTTGAAGGACAGTCTTGTGGATCAGATCGGCAGCGTCATGCCCGATGCGGCGCAGGCGATCCGCTGGTCGGATGGGGTACGTCAGGGTGCGTTGCCCGATAACGCACGGTTGATGACGGTGCAGCACCGCGAGATGTTGGACTGCGGGTTTATGCGGGTCACGCTGGCGGGCGATGTGGCGCGATTCTCTGACAGTGCGATCCACTTCCGCCTTGGCATCGCGCAATCGGGCAAGCCCCCCCAATGGCCCCGCATCGGAGAGAACGGTGCAACCGTCTGGCCCAAGGGTGAACACAAGCTGCATCTGCCGGTCTATACCGCGCGGCGGGTGGATCGGGAAAACGGACTGCTGGTGTTTGATCTGTTTATTCACGAAGGTGGGCGCACCACCGATTGGGCGCGCAGCGTTGAACTGGGGACGCAAATCCTTGTCGCCGGACCGGGCGGTGGCGGCTGTACGATTACGGGCCCGGTGTTCGGATTTGCCGATGATACCGCCTTTCCGGCCATCGCCCGTATCATGGAGGCGAACCCCGATCTGACCGGGCGCATCATGCTCTACCCCTCCCATGTAGATGCCGCGCATTATCCGATGCCAAAGCACGCCGGTCTGGAAGTCGTCATCGCCAACGAGGCCGAGCGTGCCACGATGGGGCAGGCGGCCTGCGACGCGGTGTTATCCGCGGCGGACGGGTTTTTATGGTTCGCGGGGCAAAAGGCGATGGCGACGCAGGTGCGCAAGACGTGGAAAGAGCACGGCGGCGCGGCCGAGCGGTCCTATATCTCGGCCTTTTGGTAAACCCCTGTCATCGAGACAAAAAAGGCAGCCGGTGAACGGGCTGCCTTTTCGTTAGTTGAACCGGATTGCGCAGCTTACGCGGCGCTGGCAGATACCAGCAACTGTGCCTCGTGCGCGCGCAGGGACCGCCGCGCGGCGACAAAGTTGGACATGCCGTCAGCCGCATCGAGTTCGGGGAACAGCGACAGGATCTCGCTACGCTGTTCGGACTGGATACCGGCCATCGAATGTGCCCCCGGCTGGAAGCTTTCGGCCCATGTGCCATCCGCAAACACGACTTCGTGGTTGTCAAACAGCAAGTGGATGTAGCTGACCTTGTCCGGCGTGACAGTGTCGACCCCGTCGAGCCCGACCAGATGTTTCGCCGCGACCAGAACTTCGCGTTCGCTGAACATCACCTCGGCCGTCTCAGAGGCGACAAGCATGCGGTGGTTCGGGCTGACCATCATATCGCGCTGCGGCACGCCTTCGCCAAAGGCACCAGCCTTGATCCGAATGGGGTTGAAGCCAGGAGTGCGCAGCAGGTTGTCGCGCCCCAGATTGCGGCGACCCACCCAGCGGACCGGCTGCATGCCGTTATCCCGCGTGACGACGAGATCGCCGACCTTGATCTGCTGCACCGGGATCTCGCCGCGTCGCGTGGCGATGGTTGTGCCGGGGGTAAAGCAGATCACGACCTCTTCGATTTCGGAATAGGTTGTGGTGCCGGTCACGTTGCCGTCGGCATCGCGGAACTCGATCGTGCCGGATTCAGGCCCCGTTTTGGTCAGCGTGTACTGCGACCGATCCAGCCCGCTGAGGTTCAGAACGTCGACATCTGTTCCGTCGGCATCTTCGCCGCCCACGATGGTGTGATCACCGCCCGAGGTAAAGTTGAACAGGTCGGAGCCTTGCCCCCCTTCGGCGCGGTCATTGCCGCCGCCCGAGGTGATGGTATCTTGCCCGTCGCCGCCTTCGATCTGATCGTCGCCTTCGCCACCATCAAGGCTGTCGTTCCCGCCCTGACCAAAGATCGTGTCGTCGCCCTCGCCGCCCAGAATGGTGTCATTGCCCGCTTCGATCGGGGTCACGACGGCGTCATCAATCAGGTCGCCAGACAGGGTGAAGCCCGACTGCGTGGAACGGGTTTCGAGCGTGAACTCGATGAACTCGCGGTTCTCGAACTGGCCCGAGAACCACGCATCCTGATCGTCGGGGGAGTTCGCCTCGGTCCCTGCTGCGGTTACGGTGCCATCGGCATTGGTGACATTCAACGACGTGTCATCGCTGGTCGCGAAGGAGGTGAAGCTGTTGGTGTCCAGCGTCACGGATTCCTGATCGCCGGGGGAGTTGCGATCCAGATCGTTGAAGGTCGCGGTGGAATTTAGCGCGATCGGCTTGAACTCGCCCGTATCGATGTAGTGCTGACGGTCGTAGAATTCGAGCCGGAAGGTCGCGGTTTCACCGGCATACCTGCTCCTGCTTCCATCACCAGAGTTCAGCAGGATCTCGAAGCCGGTGCCGCCGGTAAGGTCAATGGGCATGTCGTCATTGGAGGTGTCGACCAGCACCAGCCGCGCGAAAACGCCGCCGCCATTGTCCAACGTTGCCACGTTGTCATAAAAGACGCTGTCGCCTTCGTCGGCAGAGTTGCCTGTGTTGAAAAGGCGGCTGGCATAGGACAGCGTAATCGGAGACGCGTCGTTGCCCGGTGCCGTACCGACGCCTGCATCGCCATACAGCAGGTCATCGCCCGCGCCACCGTCGATCCGGTCGTCGCCGCCTTCGCCAGAAACGCGGTCGTTGCCGGCACCTGCATCGATCTGGTCGTCTTCTGCCGTCCCCTGAAGGGTATCTGTCCCAGTCGTACCGTTGATGGCTGCCATTGATGTGCTCCGCATATTACTAGATAGAACCACGGTCCCTATCGGGGAAAGGTTTCACGAGCTTGGAAAAATAACCTTGCTGTCTTTGCCTGTAAAAATGATTTACGCAACGGATTTAACGTCTTTGTGATAAGTTGACGTAGCGACCCTCTCGCGTCAGTTGTGGGCGGCGCGATGGTTCACGTTTTAAGACCGGTGAATACAAAATGGGGGCGGCATCACTGCCACCCCGCTCTTTGGTCTAGCTATAATTTGCGAAGCAATGCCAGCATGACGAGAAATGGCAGCGTGAATATGCCCTATCTCACCGGCCTGCTTGGAGAAAATCGTGATGCCGTTCTATGCGTCCTACCTGCCACTAACCCAAAGGTAGATCAAGCGGGGGAAAACCCCCATCTAAGGTTGGATTAGCCCTAAAACCAGTGATTTGGCGACCGCATGATCGCGTGTGCTGGCCCGCAGCTTCTCTTTCGCGCCCTTGATGTGTTTCTCGAAGGTTTTTTCGCTGATCTTGAGGGTCCAGCAGATCTCGGCCGGGCGCAGGCCAATGGCAAGATAGCTCAGGCAGTCCCGTTCGCGCGGGGTGAGGTTGACCAGCACGCTCATGTGATCGCGGCGGATGCCTTCATCCATCGCAAACGACAAACGTCGTAGTGCATCGCGATGTTGCTGCCAATAGAGCCCAAATTCGCGGTCGCTGCGTGTCTCGCTCACCCAAAGACCGATGCCGGAGATGGCCTGACCCGCGGGCGTGCGGTTTAGTGCGAAAGACGCACCGAACTGCATCCCGATGTCATTCTCCAGCTCGGATTGCATCTGTTGCGGCTCGGTCGCGTCGTCCAGCAGACTGGCGTCGTTCCACAGCACCTCTGCCGTGCCATTGGCGATCAACTCGACCGAGATATCGTCATCCACCAGCGCTTGTTCCTCGACCGCGGTGACCCAGTCTTCGGGGTAGGTGTGGCGAAAGAAACCGGCTTGGGTAAACCCGCGCACGGTCGCGTCACTGGCGTAGGGAATGATGCCATAGCCGATGCCGGTGACGCCCAGATCGGCGAAGGTTCGGGTGCAGCTGTCCCAAAACGCAACATCACCCGTGCCCGCTTTCGCGGCACCCGCCAAATCGATCAGCTTTTCCAATGACATGTTCGCCCCCCGGCCTAGGCAACATAATGGCAAGGGTGTCGCCAAAAAGCAACATAAAATATGGTCGGAATAAGGCGGTTCGCCTTGTTTATATAGGCGTTCGAAGGCGTCGGACCGGTGCGCGTCAAAATACCCTGTTCGGAAATTCGCAAAGCGCGTAGAAAGAAACCATGAATATTTGCGCGATCACAATGGTTTACAAAGACTACTGGGCGCTGTCCCAGTGGTACGCGCATTATGGGCGCATGCTGGGGTTTGATAACCTCTATGTCGTTGCCCACGGGGCCGACGCCAAGATCGCCAGCCTTTGCCCCCGTGCGACCGTGATCACCGTGCCCCGCGAAACGCTAGAAGGGTTCGACCGACGACGCGGGCAGGTGCTAAACAGTTTTGCCGATGGACTGGCCGTGTCTTTCGACTGGGTGATCCGCACCGATGCGGACGAGCTGATCTGTTACGATCCCGCACTATATACGTCTCTGCACGCGGTGTTAGAGACGGCATCGGCAAAGTCGATGTTCGCGCTTGGTCTCAATGTGGCAGAGACCTTGGAGGATGATGTGCTCGCGGCGGGGCAAATGGCTCTTGGCCATCGGCGCACAGCGGTGTTCTCGGGGCACTACAGCAAGGCTTGGGTGACCAAACGCGGCACGGGGCTGTGGCGCCACGGCATATGGGTCGGGCCCAAGCGCATTGAAACGGCGGTGTTTGACCTGCCGCGCGGTGTCTATCTGATGCACCTGAAATACGCCAATATCGACGCGCTAGAGAGCGCAAACCAGCATCGGGTCGATGTGGGGAACATGCCGGGGCGGGGCTTGCCCGGTGCCGCGTGGAAAGAGGCGGACCAGACGGCGGCTCGGTTCTATGCCCGATTGGCGGGATTTCGCGACGAGACATGGGAGGTCGCGCGCGATCACGCCTATGCCACGATCAGCGCGGAGCCGGTGCGGGATGCCAAAGAAAACGTGCTGCGGGCGAAATCGACAGTGTTCGAGCAGCGGATCAAGCTGCCGGAGTGGGTCGCCGCGACCTTTGGCGATGCCTAACCGGCTTGCGTGCCGCGCCCCGCGATAAAACCCAAAGTAACCGCGGCCAGCAGGCCGTTGCCCGACAGATAGCCGCTGTCGCCCGCGCCCGAGACTCCGCACGCGGCGCCGCCAGCGGCATAAAGGTTGTCGAATGTGCCACCCTCTGCCCTGCGCACCTTGGCCGTCGTCGGGTCAACCTCAAGCCCGCCCTGCGTGTGAAACAGCGCGCCGGTTACCTTCACCGCGCAGAAGGGGGCGGAAAGGGGCGTAACACCCCATGTGCGGCCAAAGGCATCACGCCCGCCCGCCGGAATATCAGTCATCGTTTTTGCCAAAACATCTGCGGGCAATCCGACCTTTGCAGCCAGTGTTTCGACCGTGTCCCCTGTGATCACCGCCCCTTGGGCCTCGGCGTTCTTGAAATCCTCGAACTGGCGGGCAATGTCGGCGATGCGGGCGTCGAATATGGTCCACGCCACGCCGCCAGCCTGCGCCAGCACGGCCCGCGCCGCTTCGGAGTAGCCTTGCGCCTCGTTCCAGAACCGCTTGCCGCTGGTATTCACCTGAACGCCGCCTTCGGTGATCGTGGCCCATGTGATCAGGATGCCGTGAGGGTGGGCGACATTGCCGTGCCCCTGATAGGCACCCAGATGACGGCGGCGCGCGCCAAGCGCCTCGCCCCAGCTGATCGCCTCTCCTCGGTTGCCGTCATGGCCGAACCAGATCGCCTCCGCGATATCCGGCATGTGGTGGGCGACCATGGCGCGGTTGCCGCCAAACCCGTTGCACGCAAGGATCAGCCGGTCGCAGCCGATATCTTCGCGGCTTTGGTCAGGCAGCGATACCTGCGCCCCTGCGAGCGTGGCGCCTGCTGCATAAAGCCGGGTGGCGCGGCGGTTGCAGATCAGCGGGATATCAAGCGCCTCGATCCGCGCGCGCAGGGCGTCGATCAATTCGCGCCCCGACCGTGAGGGCAGCCCGTGCATCCGCCGTTGGCTGTGACCGGGATAATCAAAGTCGCGCACAAGAGAGAACGGCAGCCCATGTGTTTCGACAAGCCAGTCGATGACCTGAGGCGCGGTGCGGGCCATCGCAGCGACCAGTGCGTTATCGTTTTCGTGGTGCGCCTTGGCCTGAATGTCGGTGGCAAAAACGTCGGGGCTGTCACTGATCCCCGCGTCCTGTTGCAGGCGCGTCCCTGCCGCGGGGATCAACCCGGCGCTCAGCGCGGTAGAGCCTGTCGGGATCGGGTCGGCCTCTAGCAGCAGCACATCCTGACCCGCCTCATGCGCCGCCAGCGCCGCGATCATCCCGCAGGCGCCCGCGCCGATGATCAGGGTTTCGGCCTCTAGATCGAAAGTCGACGGCGGGGCGGCGATATCAGGATTTGCCATCGAACCGCTTTCCAAGGGCCAGCATCTCGGGGGTGCCAATCGCTGCATTCAACCCGTCGAAATCATGCATCCGGTCGGAAAACGCTTTGTTAGAGCCGGTTGCTTTCAGGCTCGCGTAATAGTCCTGCGCCGATTTCGCCAAAGCGCGCACGATGCCGCCGGGGAAAATCACGATATCGAAACCCATATCCTCTAGCGTGGTCGCCGAAGAGATCGGGGTCGCGCCGCCTTCCACCATATTGGCAAGAAGCGGGACACGCCCCTTGAAGGTATCGGCGATGCGCGAAAGCTCTCCGCTGTCGCGGGGGGCCTCGATGAACAGCACATCGGCACCGGCGTCGATATAGCTGCCCGCGCGATCAATCGCCGCGTCAAAGCCTTCTACCGCGATGGCGTCGGTGCGGGCGATGATCAGCGTATCGTGGCGGCGCGCATCGGCCATGGCGGCGATCTTGCCGGCCATTTCCTCTTTCGGGATCAGCGACTTATCAGACAGATGGCCGCATTTCTTGGGGTAGGTCTGGTCCTCTACCTGCAAAGCAGAGGCCCCCGCGCGTTCATAGCTTTGCATCGTGCGACGTGCGTTCAGCGCATTGCCGAAACCGGTGTCTGCATCCATGATCACCGGCAGGTCGGTGCGATCGGCGATCAACGCCATCGTATCGGTCATCTCGGAGGCGGTGCTGAGCCCGATGTCGGGGCGGCCCAAACGGGTGTAGGCAACTGCTGCACCGGAAAGATACAGCGCCTCGAACCCCGCGTCGGTGGCAAGGGCGGCGGTCAGCCCGTCATAGACACCGGGGGCGATCAGAATATCGGGGGCGGTCAGGCGTTGGCGCAGTGTCATTGGGCACCTCCGACAGCGGCGGTGGCTTCGGCGCAGGTCATCACCTGCGTCACCGACCCCAGCGAGGTCAGCGTCGCGTCGTGCACGTCCTGTTTGAACGCAGCGCAACCGTCCGACAGCAGCACCGTATGGATGTCGCGCAGATGCGCATCCCGCACGGTGCTGGCGACACCGCCGTTAGTGACGATCCCGCCGATGATCAGCGTGTCGATCTTCATCGCGCGCAGCACATATTCAAGCCGTGTCTGGTAAAAGGCGGAATATGCGACTTTCTCGATCGTGAAATCCGCCGGAGCAAGTGTATCCACCAGCGCGTGGCCAAAGCCGCCCGGGGTAAAGTCGCCCTTGGTCAGGAAGGGGCGCAGTTTCTTGAGATGCGCGGCGATCAGCGGTTCGTCATCGCGCCCCGGTACCAGCGTGAACTGCGCCGAGATATAGGTGCCGCCCGCCTTGGTCAGCGCCGCCTTGAGCGGCGCGATCCGGTCGGGCAGGGCGAGGATACTCTCGGCTCCCTGACCCGCACGGCCATAGGCACCTTCCGGATGCAGGAAGTCATTTTGCAGGTCGATGGTCAGCAAAGCGGTTGTGGCAGGGGTCATGCGGTGGCCCTTTCGATCAGAGTGTTGCCGTAGGCGTCGACTTTGCCGACCAGTCCGGGTTCGATCAACACGGTTGTGTCAGGTTGTTCAAGGATTGCGGGGCCGGGGACTTCGGCACCGACCGGCAAGGAAAGACGGTGATAAAGCTTCGTCTCGTGCCACTGTCCGTCAAAGTGTACCTGACGCGTTCCTTTCAGCGCGTCCTCAACGCTGCCACCGACAGGGGCGAGCGTGGACAGATCAAAGCGCGGGCGCCGTCCGGTAATGGCAGAGCGCAGGTTGATCACCCGTCGCGTGCCATTCTCAAGCAGCCGCCCATAGGTGGCGCGGTAAGCGCTGTCGAATGCAGCCGAGATATCGTCCTCTGTCGGGGGCGTCACTGTGCCATCGGTCACTGTCACCGGCAGCGTCACCGATACCGTATGTGTCTGGCCGAGATAGGCCATATCAAGCGTGAATTCCGTATCGCGCCGTTCAAAATGGGTGCGCGCGGCTTCAAGCGTGGCAAGCCCGTCATCGACGTGACCTTGCATGAAACCGGTCAGCGCCCCAAGGTCGATGCCCGACAGGGTGGAATTGATGGTTTGCACAAAGTCTTGCCGCATATCCGCGATGACGCAGCCCATGGCAGATGTTACCCCCGGGTAACGCGGCACGATGGACCGCGCCAGACCGACCTCTGCCATCATGGCACCGGAATGCAACGCACCACCGCCACCAAAGGGCATGAACGCAAAGCGTTTTGGATCAAACCCGCGTTCGATAGAGACAAGACGCAGCGCGCCGGCCATGCGGCTGTTGGCCACGCGCAAGATCGCCTCGGCGGCTTGGAGGGCGTCCAGCCCAAGGGGGGTGCCCACGTGTTCAAGGATCGCAGCCTTTGCGGCCTCCACGTCCAGTCGGTCCAGCTTGCCGCCGATGGGGTTGTCGGGATCAATACGGCCCAGAACGACATTGGCGTCGGTCACAGTGGGGCGTGTGTTTCCCTGACCATAGGCGACAGGGCCGGGCGTGGACCCGGCGCTTTCCGGCCCGATGTTCAGCAAGCCGCCCTTATCGACCCAAGCGATAGAGCCACCGCCCGCGCCGATTGTTGTAATCTCGATCATGGGGGACCGGACCACCATGCCAAAGTCGATCGACGTCTGTTGCGACAGCATCGACTGGCCCTTGGCGATCAGGCTCACATCGAAAGAGGTGCCGCCCATGTCGCCGGTGATGATATCGGGAAAACCGGCAGCTTCGGCGATGTAACCCGCGGCTATGACCCCCGCTGCCGGACCCGAAAGCGCAGTACGCACGGGCAGACGCGCTGCGGTCGCCGCATCCATGACCCCGCCATTTGACTGCACGATCATGAACTCACCTGCAAACCCGTCGTCTTTCAGCGCAGTTTCAAGCCGCGCGAGGTAGCCCGAGACTTCGGGTTGCAGATAGGCGTTCAACGCGGTGGTAGAGAACCGTTCGAACTCGCGGATCTCGGGCAGGATTTCGCTTGAGGCCGAGACATGGGCATTCGGCCACATGGCGCGCACGGCTTCGACCGCCAGTCTTTCGTTTTCGGCATTGGCATAGCTGTTGGCAAAGAGGATCGCACAGGCAAGACAGCCCTGATCCAGCAGCTCTTGCGCGGCGGCTTGTACCGCGTCGAGGTCCACCGCCTGACGGATCGTACCATCGGCAAGCGTCCGTTCCGGTACTTCAAGGCGCAAGGCGCGCTCGACAACGGGCGTGAAGTCGCCTCGCAGCCCCCAGGTGCGCGGGCGGTCACGGCGGCGCATTTCCAGCACGTCGCGCAGGCCCATCGTGGTGATCACGCCGATCTTGGCCCCTTTGCGTTCCAGCAGCGCGTTGGTGCCGGCAGTGGTTCCATGTACGACGACAGAGACGGTCGACAGATCATCGACCCGCGATCCGATGCCCGACAAAAAGCCCGCCGATTGGTCGGGGCGCGAGGTGGGAACCTTGGCAACCTGCGCGCTGCCTGTCGCCTCGTCCAAAACGAAAATATCGGTGAAGGTGCCGCCGACATCGACGCCGATCATGCGGTTTGCGCTGGTCATTGGGTCACCTCTTTCCAGTCAGGGCCATAGGTCTGTGTCGCGTAATCGGGTGTCAGCAGGCCGCCCGCCACGTCGCGGGCCACATCGGCCGCAGCACGGTTCGCGGGCGCGCCATAGCCGCCACCGCCGGGTGTATCGAGCCGTACGGACTGGCCGCGTTGCAGCTTGATGCCCACCATTTTCGAGGCCATAGGCGGGGCGTGCCAGCCGTCGTCTTGTTCGTACTCAAAACGGTTCAGCGCCGCGTCGCCCCCGCCTGCGACCCCTTTCGGCGCAAAGCGTCCACGTTCGCCGAACAGAAAGGCGGTGGCGGATTCCTCAAGCACTTCGATCTCGTAGGTGGCCCCCATGCCGCCGCGATGCTGACCCGCACCGGCGCTGTCGGGGCGCAGCGCCCATTGTTTGAACATCACCGGGTAGGCGGATTCGAGGATCTCCATCGGGGGGATGGTCGCGGTGGAGATCGGCGCATTGCCGTGGTTCAGCCCGTCCCCTTCGGGAGAGCCCCCATGCCCGCCGCCGTAAAAGCTGAACATCACCCAAGGTTGACCATTCGCGCGTTTGCCCGAAATCGACAGCGCGTTGATCGTGCCATAAGCGTTGGCAACCACGCGGTCCGGTGCCGCCTGCGACGCGGCGGAAAAGATCACATCGACCATCCGCAGGATCGTTTCGGTATAGCCGCCGACCGGCGCCGGGAAGGGGGCGGACAGCAGCGACCCTTCGGGGATCTTCACCTGGATCGGGCGCATCACACCGGCGTTGGCGGGCAGGCTGGGAAAGATATGTTTGATCGCGACATAGGCCGTGGCCACCGCCGTGGGGAGCGCGATATTGACCGGCCCTGCACAGCGGTCTGCCGTGCCGGTGAAATCCAGCAGCATCTGATCGCCCTTGATCTCGAGCGCGACCTTGATCGGCAGCGGTGTATCGGTGATGCCGTCGTTATCCAGAAAATCCTCTGCCTCCCAGCGTCCATCTGGCAGGTCTGTCAGCTCTGTCCGCATCAGGGTTTCGGCGCGGTCCTGCAGCGCATCCAACGCCGCGCGCACAGTGTCGGCACCGTATTCCGCCAGCAGCTCGTCCAGACGTTTCTTGCCCAGATCAAGCGCGCCGAGCTGGCCGTTCAGATCGCCTTGGGCCGATTGCGGCAGGCGGGTGTTGCGCATCAGGATGTCGATGATATCGGTCTGGACCTTGCCCGCTTTGGCAAGACGCACAGGGGGCAGGACAAAGGCTTCTTGGAAGGCATCGGTTGCGGCGGGGTTGTAGTTGCCCGGCACCGCGCCGCCCACATCATGCCAATGCCCGACCGAGGCGAGATAGCAAAACAGTTTGCCGTCGTGAAAATAGGGGCGCACCAACCGCATGTCGGACAGGTGCGTGCCGCCCAGATGGGCATCGTTGAAAATATAGATGTCGCCGTCTTCCAGATCGCCATTCTCGGCCGCTTTGTCGATCACCGCCTTCACGGCAAATGACATCACCCCGACAAAGATCGGCAGCCCGGACTTGCCCTGCACCAGCGTGTCGCCCGACACCGCATGATACAGCCCGTGCGAGGCATCATGTGCTTCGGCGATGATCGGGTTAAAGGCGGCGCGGAACAGGGTTGCGTCCATTTCGTCGGCAATCTGTTCCATCCGTCCGGCCAGAACGGCCAATGTAATCGGGTCGATGTCTTGGGTCATGGTTGGGCCTTTGTTTCTGCGATGTCATTCCAGACGTCTTGGCGGGTGATGAAGCCGTCGGTGACTTCGAAGCGGTCGATAAAGCGAATATCGGAGAAGGCGGTCCCGTCGGGCCATTCGCCTGACAGCGTGCCGTGGCAATAGACAACCGTGGCCGGCCCGTCGCCGGGCGCAAGGTCAATCGAGGCGATGGTTTTCCTGACGAAGCGATAGCGCGGCGCGGCCCACTCCAGCAGATCTGAAAGCTCTGTCATCGGCGCGGCACCGGGGAAGTGCATGGTGAACCCGTCGCCCAAAAGCGTGCGGGCGGTAACGATGTCGCGCATCTCCATCGCGCGCAGGTATCGCGCCACCATTGACGGCGCATCCGGCAGGGCAGGGGCGGGCGACCGGTGCTGACCGCCACGCATATAATCGGTGGAGGGCATTTCCTTGATCATCACAGTCACCGCATCCGGTGTCGCGGGAATCACCGTGCGTGCGGCATTGGTCAGCGCCTTGCACAGCCTTGTTTTCTGGGCTGCGTCATACCCTTCCAGCACATGAATCTCGATGATCGGCATAACGCCTCCTGCGTCAGATCTGTATTTTTTGTAATACAGATAATTAAATGTGCATAGATCAAATAATTTGATTTTTGTCAGATAGATTTCTTGCTTTTGAAAAAACTCTTTGTAGGGTTGGAAGGGATTGGAAGGATTCAAATGACACTTCAAAGCACATCTTCGAAGGGCAGGGGGCTTCCCGAAGGGGGGAAGGCGCGGCGCGTTTACCTGCATCTGCACGAAGAGATCATGCGCGGCGTTTATGCCGCCGGTGCGGTTTTGCCCGGTGAGCAAAAGCTGGCGGTGACGCTGGATGTGTCGCGGGTGACCGTGCGCCGTGCGCTGGACGCGCTGGAGGGTGACGGGCTGATCTCGCGCCGTGCCGGATCGGGGACGACTGTTTGCGCGCCCAAGGTGCAGCCGGCACTTGCCGCGGATTTCAATACATTGATGCCGCAGCTGGTCGAGATGGGGCAGAACACCACCGCGCGGCTTTTATCCTTTAGCTACGGTGCCGCGCCGGGCAGTGTGGCCACCGCGATGGGGCTGGATGCGCAAGCGCGTGTGCAAGTTGCGGTACGTTTGAGGTTGGTGGAAGGGGAGCCGTTTTCCCACCTGACCACCTGGGTGCCCGAAGATATCGCACATAACTACACAGAGGCAGAGCTGGCGACGACGCCACTTTTCCGCTTGCTAGAGCGGTCTGGCGTCAAAGTTGATTCAGCACATCAAACGGTAAGTGCGACCCTTGCATCGCCCGATGTGGCGGATGCCCTCGGGGTCAGTGTCGGCGCGCCGCTGCTGTCGCTGGACCGTGTGGTGAAGGATGAGGATGGACGCGGGGTTGAATACCTCTCTGCGCTCTATCGCCCCGATATGTTCCGCCTTGAAATGGCGCTGAGCCGTGTCGGCGCAGGCGAGGCGCGTCATTGGGAGCCGGTGGTGAAACCGGGCCGGAAGGGTGCCGCAGAATGACCGCGCCGCAGACCCTCTTTGGCAAGCTTTGGGCCGCACATGAGGTGATGCGGCGCGATGACGGCACGTCGCTGCTCTGGGTTGATCGACATCTGGTGCACGAAGGATCGCACCATGCATTCGTGAAGCTGGAGAGCCGCGGCATGAAGGTCGCCGCCCCTGATCTGACTTTTGGCGTCGTCGATCACTATGCCCCCACCCGCGCCGACGAGATGGCGGCGGATATCCGGCGGATGATCGACACATTGGGGCGCAACGCCAAGGCGCAGGGCATCCGGCTATTCGATTTGCGCGATCCGGGGCAGGGCATTGTGCATGTGATCGGCCCCGAACAGGGGCTGACCTTGCCGGGCCTGCTGATCAATTGCGGCGATAGCCATACCTCAACGCATGGGGCCTTTGGTGCCCTGGCCTTTGGCGTCGGTGCGACAGAGGTGGCGCATATTCTGGCGACGCAGACGATCTGGCAACAACGCCCCAAAACGATGCGGATCACCGTGGACGGCGCGTTGGGGGCTGGTGTCACGGCCAAGGATCTGGCGCTGCACTGGATCGCAAAACTGGGGGCCGATGGGGCACGCGGCCACGCGATTGAATATGCTGGCCCCGCTGTCCGCGCGTTAAGCATGGAGGGGCGCCTGACGCTGTGCAACCTCAGCATCGAAGGGGGTGCGCGGTTGGGGCTGGTGGCCCCGGATCAGGTGACATTCGACTATATAAAAGGGCGTAACTTTGCCCCGAAAGGCGCAGATTGGGAGGCGGCCCTGCGGGACTGGTCCCAGCTTGCGACTGACAAAGATGCCCGTTTCGACCGCGAGGTTGCAATCAACGCCAGCTATATCGCGCCAACCGTGACCTGGGGCACCTCCCCCGAAGATGCGCTGCCCATTACCGGACATGTACCTGATCCGGCGCAGCTGTCGGGCAGCAAACAGGCGCAAGCGCGCGCGGCGCTGGAGTATATGGCGCTGGAACCGGGACTGCCGCTGGACAAAATTACAGTCGATCAGGTGTTTATCGGATCGTGCACCAATGGCCGGATCGAAGACCTTCGTCTTGCCGCCAAAGTCTTGGCGGGGCGCAAGGCCGTCGTGCCGGGGTTGGTGTCGCCCGGGTCGGCGCAGGTCAAGAAACAGGCCGAAGCCGAAGGGCTGGCCGAAGTCTTTACCCAAGCGGGGCTTGAATGGGCCGCATCGGGCTGTTCGATGTGTGTCGGCATGAATGGCGATCAGGTCGAAGCCGGCAAACGCTGCGCGTCTTCGACCAATCGTAACTTCAAGGGCCGTCAGGGACGCGGGGCGCGGACCCATCTGATGAGCCCCGCCATGGTCGCCGCCGCCGCAGTTACCGGACATCTCGCCGATGTGCGCCCGATGCTGGAGGGACGCACATGACCGGCTGGACACAGATCAATGGCACCGCCGTCGCGCTGCCGCAAGAAAACGTCGATACCGATCAGCTCATTCCGGCGCGCTTTATGTCGGCGCCGCGGGCTGACGGCTATGGCAAGTTCCTATTGCACGACTTGCGTCAGGATGCGGTGGATCATGTGCTGGATCGCCATGCGGGGGCAGATGTGTTGATCACGCGGCGCAACTTCGGCAGCGGCTCAAGCCGCGAGGCGGCGGTCTATGCGCTGGTTGATTTCGGGATCAGGGCCGTCTTTGCCCCGAGCTTTGGTGACATCTTCCAAAGCAATGCTGTCAACAATGGCCTGCTGCCCGCCCGTGTGAGCGATGCAGAGATTGACGCCCTGCTGGACGCGATCGGCACCGATGCTGTCAGCGCGACAGTGGATTTGGAAAAATGTGCAGCGGTGATTGCGGGGCATACCCTGACCTTCGAGCTGGATCCCGTCTGGCAAGAGAAACTGGTGAACGGTTGGGATGATATCGACCTGACCGCCCAGCATAACGACCGCATCAAAGATTTTCGCACGGCACGGTTTGCCGCGCACCCGTGGGCATTGCCCGCATCCTAAGACGTGCTGATCCCCGCAAGAGGGACAGGACGGCAACATAACGGGGTCCAACAGCCCCACCAACCGGGAGTATATACGATGAAACAGACAATCCTTGGCGGTATCCTCGCCTCGACGGCGTTGACCACGGCGGCTTTTGCGCAAGAGACGCTGACCGCGGTACACGCTTTTCCTGAATCGTTGATCTATACCAAGTCGTTCCTTGAATTCGTCGACAAGGTGAACACCGCCGGTGAAGGCGTTGTGCAGATCGAAGTGCGCGGTGGCCCCGAAGCCATTGGCATGTTCCAGCAGCCCGACGCCGTCCGGTCGGGTGTGGTCGATATGGTCTATACGCCGGGCAGCTTTTACGCAGGGGCTTTGCCTGAAAAAGACGCGCTGGTCACATCCAACCTGACCGCGGTCGAAACCCGCGCCAACGGCGGGTTGGAACTGATCGACCAGATCCACCAAGAGAAGATGGGCGTCAAATACCTTGGCTGGTTCGATTCCGGCGTATGCTACAACCTGTGGACCCGTGATGAGCCCAGCCTTGACGCAGAGGGGAACCTGGATGTGTCGGGGCTCAAGCTGCGCGGCAACGCGGTTTATAACGCCTTCTTCACCGACTATCTGGGCGCGCAGGTGATCGATCTGCCCACAACCGAGGTTTATTCTGCGCTGGAACGCGGCGTGGTCGATGCGACAGGCTGGACACAGATCGGCCTGATTGACCTTAAGTGGAACGAGTTCCTGAACTACCGGATCGAACCGTGCTTCTTCTCGACCGACCTTGGCACGATTGTGAACCTCGACAAGTGGAACTCCCTCTCGGACGAGGCACGCAAAATCCTGCAAGACGTGGCGATCGAGCACGAGAAAGCCTCGGCCGAGAAGCTGGGCGCGGTGCGTGATGAAGACTTTGCCAAGCTTGAAGAGGCGGGCATGACCGTTGTGACGCTGGAAGGGGAAGCGGCGCAAAACTACCTGGCAGCGGCGACAGAGAATACGTGGAACCGGATGAAGGGCCTGATGGCCGAAAGCCCCCAAGGCGACGGGAACTACGACAAACTGATAGAACTGTTCTACGACGCGCAGAAAAATCAGTAAGCCACATCAGGCGCGCCCTAATGGGGCGCGCCTGCTTTCGTTCAAAAGGGGCAGCCATGGCGCGTGTCGGACAAATTTACAGAGGTTTCCTTTACGCGATGGCGGGGATTGCCGGGGCCATGCTGGTGTGGCTGATGATTTCGGTCATTCTGTCAGTGGTGATGCGCAACAGCGGGATGCAGCCCTTTGCGTGGCTCTTTACCTCTTCTGAATATGCGATCCTGTATATGACCATGCTTGGCGCACCTTGGCTGGTACGCGAGAAGGGTCATGTGCATATCGAGCTGGTGACCGCCGCGCTGCCCGAAGCGGCACGCCGGTTTGTCAGCCGGTTGGTCGCGATGCTGTGTGTTGTCGTGTCCTTGATACTGGCGTGGAAAGGGGCAGAGCTGTGCCTGAACAACATCGCGCGCAATGATCTGGATGTGCGCGCGTATTACTTTCCGAAATGGATACTGACGCTGGCCTTTCCGGTCAGCTTTGGCTTGATGGCGATTGAATTTTCCCGATTTGTTTTTGGCGATGACCTGATGCACTCCGGCGAAGCAGGGGTACACGAATAATGGAATGGTTTGAATCGCTGGCCCTTTTGCTGGGCTCTATTCTGGTGCTGATGGCCATCGGGATGCCGGTTGCCTTGGCTTTTCTCGCAGCCAATATTGTCGGCGCTTGGTTCTTTATGGGCGGGGCCAAAGGGGTCACGCTGCTGCTGAACAATGGGTTCGGCGGGCTGACCAACTATGCGCTGGTGCCGATCCCGTTGTTCTTGCTGATGGGCGAAATCTTTTTCTACACCGGTTTGGGCAAGCGCATGTTCAATGCCATCGACCGTTTGCTGGGCAAGCTGCCGGGGCGGCTGTCCTATGTCACGGTTCTGGGCGGCACCGCGTTTTCAACGCTGTCTGGGTCGTCCATGGGCTCCACCGCGTTGCTGGGCAGCCTGATGGTACCTGAAATGACGGAACGCGGGTATAAAAAGCATATGTCCATCGGTCCGATCCTTGGCACGGGTGGTCTGGCGATTATCATCCCGCCCTCGGCGCTGGCCGTGTTGTTGGCAACCTTGGCGCGGATCGATGTGGGCGCATTGTTGATCGCGGGGATCATTCCGGGGCTCATCCTGGCCAGCTTCTATATCGCGACAATCTATATTCAGACCCGGATCGATCCCGACGCCGCCCCCGCTTACGAGGTTGAAGACCTGCGCTTTGGCCAGAAGATGCGCCTGTTTTTCGGCGATGTGGTGCCCATGCTGTCTGTCATGGTCGTGATCGTGATTGGCATGGTGGGCGGGCTGATCACCCCGTCCGAGGCCGCGGCATTCGGGGCGCTCGGCGTGTTGATCTTGGCCGTGGCCTTCCGTTGCCTCACATGGGAGGCGATGAAGAAATCGGTGATCGGCGCGATGCGGGTGACCCTGATGGCCTATCTCATCGTCTTTGGGTCGGCCACCTTCAGCCAGCTGCTGGCGTTTTCCGGTGCCTCCAGCGGGTTGATCCGATGGGCGACGTCGTTTGATCTGGCCCCTGTGGCGATGCTGCTGGTGATGTTCGGGGTACTGCTGCTGCTGGGTATGTTCATGGAGCAGATATCAATGATGTTGCTGACCGTACCGATCTTTTTCCCGCTCGCCACAACGCTGGGATTTGATCCAGTGTGGTTCGGTCTGGTGATCCTGCTGGCGCTTGAGATCAGTTTCACCACACCGCCCTTTGGCTTGCTGCTCTTTGTGATGAAGGGCGTCGCCCCCAAAGGCACAACCATGCGCGAGATTTACGGATCTGCCTTCCCCTATATGGGATGCTCGGTGCTGCTGGTGTTCTTGCTGATCCTGTTTCCTCAACTGGCACTGTGGTTGCCGGGGATGTAGCCTTTACCGCGCGCTGTTCCCGTGGTGGGATACCCCGACACAGACCGTAGAATGCGTGGGAGGAGAGCAGGATGACGGATAAGATCAAGGTCGAACGGCACGGGCCGGTGACAGTGCTGCGGCTCGATGATGCCGAGACGATGAACGCGCTGACATCGGCCATGGCGCTAAAGCTGCGTGACCTGCTGCAACAGGAATCGCAGACGGCGCGGGCGATTGTCTTGGCGGGGTCGCCGCGCGCGTTTTCTGCGGGCGCGAACCTCAAGCAAGGGACGATCGAAAGCGGCAAAGAGCTCGACGCGGGTGCCGCGCTGGAAAATGCCTACAACCCACTGATGATGACGCTTCGCGATCTGCCGGTGCCCGTGGTCTCTGCCGTGCAGGGGGCGGTCGCCGGTGTGGGCGCGTCGATTGCGCTGGCCTGTGATGTGATTGTCGCCGGACGTGATGCCTATTTCCTTGAAGCCTTTGCGCGGATCGGGCTGATCCCCGATGGCGGGGCGACGTGGTTGCTGACACGCGCCGTGGGGCGCGTGCGCGCGATGGAGATGATGCTGCTGGCCGAGAAAATTCCCGCGCCGACGGCGTTTGACTGGGGGCTGGTGACGCGGCTGGTCGAGAATGACGCGGTTGACGCCACCGCGCTTGAGATCGCGATCAAACTGGCGAACGGGCCGGTGCGCAGCCTTGCCTTGATCCGCAAAGCCGCGTGGAGCGCTGCCGACACTGATTTTGCCACCGCACTGGCGAACGAGCGCAAGTGGCAGAAAGAAGCGGGGAATACCCCAGACTTCAAAGAGGGCGTGGCCGCGTTCCTTGAAAAACGGGCACCCCGCTTTAATGGGTGATCTGTTGCTTAAGGGGGCTGTGGCCCCTCTGGTTCCTGCGGGTGTCGGTCCCTTGGGAACGAAATCATGATCTGTGCAGTTGACGCCCTGAAGGGTTTTTATCATGCACCGCCACCTCATCGCCGCTGCTCTTTTGGTCGTTCTGGCTGCCTGCCAGTTGCCGAAAGACCCCGAAAACACCACTGATACCGTGCAGGGTGCCGTGCTGAAGGTCGGCGCTTTGCAAGATCCTTTGCCGGAGCAAGACTTGCAGGCGGTAACACTGATCGCCGCGGCGCTGGATGCCCAGATCGAATGGCATCGCGAGAACCCGCACCAGATGCTTGACGCGCTCGGGGGGGGCGATCTGCATCTGCTGGCGGGCGGGATACCGAAAGATTCACCGCTGACAGAGCATACGGGCATGACCAACCCCATCGGATATGTGACCGTCGGGGCCGACCGTCCCGAACGGGTCTTGCTGTTGCGGCGCGGCGAGAACCGGTTTCTCATGCGGTCCAATATGGCGCTGCGTCCGCTGACGCGGGAGGCGCAGGAATGAACCGCTACCCCCCGCTGCCGCAAGAGATCGCCGAGAAAATCGCGAAAGCGCGTCGGCTGGAATGGTGGACGCTGTTCTGGCTGGTCACGATCATTTTCGTGATGTTTATGGTCATGGGATCAAGTCAGGCGATGCAGGCGGCGTGGATCGAAGACACGCTATCGCTGTTGCCGCCGATCCTGTTCCTGATCGCCGCGCGGCTTGAACGGATGCCACCAAGCGCGAAGTACCCCTTTGGCCTGCACCGCATCGGCACACTGGCCTTTGCCCTCTCGGCGGCGGCGCTGACCTTGATGGGCGGCTATCTGGTGTACGACGCGGTGGTCACGTTGGTGCGGCAGGAACATCCCACCATCGGCAGTATCGAACTGTTTGGCACCGAGATCTGGATGGGCTGGTTGATGGTGGCGGCATTGGTCTATTCGATCATCCCGCCAGTGATCTTGGGGCGCAAGAAGCTGGCCATCGCGCCCGACATTCAGGACAAGGTGTTGCATGCGGACGCTGACATGAACGCCGCAGACTGGAAGACCGGCGTTGCGGGTATTCTGGGCATCATCGGTATCTCGATGGGGTTCTGGTGGGCCGATGCCGTGGCTGCCGGGCTGATCGGGTTGGACGTGTTGAAAGACGGTGGGCGCAATCTGCGTATCTCGGTCGCGGAGCTGTTGGACGGTGCGCCGCGCAAGCTTGGCTCTGCCGAGCGTCAAAATCTGGCGGATCGTGTTCAGAACGGCATGGATGGCGCGCCTGTCGTCAAGCTGCGCGAGGCCGGACGCTATCTACACGTGGTTATCGGCGACGACGATGAACTGCTGCCCGATCCAGAGCGCGCGAAGGAGCTGGTGGGCGAGGATGACGCCTGGCGCGTGGTCACCCTGAGCGTGAAGCCCGAAAACTAGGCTCCCCCGGGACCGTTGGGATTTTTTCTGCATTTAGTCGTGTTTTCAGCGACGGAATTTTCAGGGCCCACGTTAAATGGCTTAATGACCTGATCTGGATAGTTGGAATAATGCGGAAATTTGTGAGTTTGCTGGTGGCCGTCGGGCTTTTGTTCGGGGCGTATGCCATCACCTTTGGCCTGCCCGGCACGGATGCCACAAGCGAGGCGGCGCAGCCTCAATCCGCGGCGGGCGGGCGCCCTGCAGGTGGCCGCCCCGGGGGCGGGCGTGCACGGGGGGCGACTTCGGTGGTGACGACCGCGCTGGAACAACGCCCCTACGAGGTGACTTTATACGCGACCGGCACGGCCTCCTCTTTGCGCAGTGCGGATGTGGTGACTGAAACCGCCGGTACAGTGGTCGAAACCCGACTGACCGCGAACCGCGATGTTGAACAGGGCGAGGTCCTTGTGCGGTTGGATGCGCGGACCCAAGAGCTGAACCTTGAAATCGCGCGCGCCAATTTGCAGCAGGCAACCGATACGGTCGACCGCTATGACCGGCTGCGGGCCGGCGGCAATTCCACCATCACCGATGTCGCACAGTCAGAGGCGCGCGTGGCGCAGCAACTGGCCGATGCCGAAGTGGGTCTGGCCGAAGTCGCGCTGGAAGACCGCACCATCCGCGCGCCCATCTCGGGGCGTCTGGGTTTGAGTGAGGTTGAGGTCGGCGATATTCTCGGCGCGAATGACGTGATTGCGACGATCGACCAGACCGAAACGCTGGTGGTCGAATTCGAACTGCCCGAACGCGCCATTGGCATGCTGGGGCAGGCGCATGAGGTGCTTGTCTCCACCTCGGCATTTGTGGGCCGGTCGATCACCGGAGAGATCCTTTCGTTCGACAGCAGGATCGATGCGGTCACGCGTTCTGTCACGGTGAAGGCCAAGATTGATAATGCCGATCGCATCCTCTGGCCGGGCATGACCTTTGCCGTGCGCCTGCTGCATGAAAGCGAGCCGCTGTCGGTGCTGCCCTCTACCGCGGTGACGTGGTCGCGTATGGGTGCTGCGGTTTGGGTTGACGATGGCGGTACCGCAACGCGGGTGCCGATCACGATTCTGTATCGTAAAAACGAATTCGTCTGGATAGAGGCCGACATCGCCGATGGCGCGATGGTCGTGACCGAAGGGGCGCAAAAGCTGCGGGACGGGGCTAAAATCACCGCGGTCGGTGCAGAGACTGAAAAGGCACCGTCATGAGCGATACCCCTGCAAAGCCCCGTGGCGGGCTCGCCGATCTATTCGTCTCGCGGCCAATTTTCGGGATCGTCATCAACCTGCTGATCCTGATCGCCGGTCTGGCGGCGCTTGTGGCTGTCGATGTGCGGGAAATGCCCGACGTTGACCAGCCGGTTCTATCCGTGCGCACCACCTATGAAGGCGCGGTGCCCGCCACCGTCGACCGTGAGGTGACGCAGGTGCTTGAGGATGCCCTGAGTGCGCTGGAGGGGTTATCCTATATGGAATCCACTTCGACCACAGGGTCGAGCCGGATCACCATTGATCTGTCCGAAGGCACCGATGTCGATGTCGCGGCAAATGAGGCGCGCGAGATCGTTTCGTCCACGCTGCGCGACCTGCCCGACGATATCGAGGATGATCCGACCGTTACCAAAAGCGACAGCAACGCCGATGCGATCATCCGGCTGGCGCTGATGGGGGACGCGAGCCTTGATGCGTTGACCGAGCTGGCCGAGGGCGTGGTCTATGACCGGCTGTCCACCATCGACGGCATTGCAGAGGTCACCCTGCGCGGCGAACAACCTAACGAGTTCCGCGTGACGCTGGATATGCCCGCGTTGCTTAGTCGGGGGATGACCCTATTCGATGTCTCTGACGCGCTGGCAGCGCTACGCGATGACACACCGCTGGGATCGCTGGATTCAGATGCGCAAACCTTGGCGCTGCGGGTCGGCAACGCGAATGTCACCGTGGATACAGTGGGCCAGATTCCGATTGATGCGAATACGCGCGTTTCTGACGTGGCGTTCGTACGGCTGCTGCCCGAGGATGACGCGGTGCTAACCCGCGTGAACGGGGAGACCGCCGTCGGCTTGGACATCACGCGACAATCCGTGGGCAACACGCTGTCGATCTCGGAAGATGTTGCCGTTGCGGTGGCTGATCTGCAATCGGCGCTGCCTGACGGCGTTCGGCTTTTCGTGACCTCTGACGACGGGACATTCATCAAAGGGTCCTTGACCGAGGTGATGAAATCCATCGCTTTGGCGACGGGGATTGTGGTTGTGGTGATCTTTGCCTTTCTACGTTCCCCCCGTGCGGTGATGATCCCGGCGGTGACCATTCCGGTGTCGCTGGTGGGTACAGTCGCCGCGATCTGGCTGACGGGGTTTTCAGTCAATACCATCAGCCTGCTGGCGCTGGTGCTGGCGACGGGGATGGTGGTGGATGATGCGATTGTCGTGATCGAGAATATCGTGCGCAAACGTAAACAGGGGATGGGGGCATTTGCTGCCGCTGCGGCGGGCACGAACGAGGTGTTCTTTGCCGTGATCTCTACCACGGCGACGCTGGCGGCGGTGTTTATCCCGATCTCTTTCCTGCCCGGTCAGGCCGGTGGGGTGTTCAGTGAATTCGGCTTTGTGTTGGCCTTTGCTGTCACGCTGTCGTCCATCACCGCGCTGACGCTGGCACCGGTTCTGGCGGCCTTTCTTGATCCGGGGAAATCCGCGCTTGAGGCAACGGCAAAGCCGCAAGGCTGGGCCGGTCGGATGTTTGACACGGTGATGGACAAAGCCATTCGCATGCCGTTGGTGGTGCTGGGTGCGGCGGGGGCCTTTGTAATCGTGGCGGCGGGGGCGGCGGGCACTTTGCCCTCTGCCATCACGCCCGACGAGGATCGCGGGTTCTTCCTGGTACAGGCACGCGGCGCTTCTGACACCACGATCGACTACCTTGATACCGAGGTTGATCAGGTCGAAGAAATCCTGACCCCCTATCAGGAAAGCGGCGAGGTCACCTCGGTTCAAAGCATCGTTGGCGTCGGTGGTGGCACCAGCGCCTTCATCATCGTACGGCTCGATGACTGGAGCAATCGTGACCGCAGCCAATCCGCACTGGTCGCCGAAATCAGCGGCAAGCTGGCGCGGGTACCTGGCGTTCAGGCCAGTGCGCGGGGGACCAACAGTCTCAATATCCGCGGCGGCGGGCAGGGCTTGCAATTCGCGGTGACAGGCAAGGACATCGCGGCCATGACCACGGCAACCGAGGCTTTGGTCGCGGCGATGGCGCAGGATGAGGCGTTTTTGAACCCGCAACTTTCCAACGATGCGGTGCAAGCGCAATACGAGGTCCGCGTTGATCCCGAAATGGCGAGCGTCTTTGGCCTGACAGAGGCCGAGATCACCCAGACCATCGGCGCAATGACCCAAGGCAAGGTCGCCGTCACCGTCTTTGCGGACGAGATCGAGACGGATGTGAATGTCGTGCCCGGTGGCCCGCCGATTGATGACCCCTCTGATCTTGATAACATCCAGCTGCAGTTGCCGGGCGGTGCCTATGTGCCCCTGTCCGCGGCGGCAGAGCTGGTGCCCGTGGTCAGCCAGTCCACGCTGGAACGGCAGGGCGGGTCGCTGGCGGTTTCGGCGCAGGCGAACCTGAACGACGGTATCGATCTTAGCGTCGCGATGACCCGTCTGACGGCGATTGCCGATAGCGTGCTGCCCGACGGGATGGGGATCATCTTTACCGGCGAGGCGGCGACGCTGAGCGACAGCCAGACAGAGATGTATATGGTGTTCGGCGTCGCGTTGGTGGTGGTGTTCCTTGTGCTGGCTGCGCAGTTCGAAAGCATCGCCAGCGCTGTCGTGATCATGCTGACCGTGCCCTTTGGTCTGGCGGCGGCGCTTTTCGCGATGTCGCTCAGCGGTGGATCGTTGAACTACTACAGTCAGATCGGGCTGGTGATGCTGATCGGGGTGATGGCCAAGAACGGTATCCTGATCGTCGAATTCGCCAACCAGTTGCGCGAGGCGGGGCAGGATATCGACAGCGCCATCCGAGACGCGCTGCGTCTGCGGATCCGTCCGGTGATGATGACGATGGTGTCGACCGTCTTTGGCGGCTTGCCGTTGATCCTGACCTCGGGCGCGGGGGCCGAAGCGCGCATCGCCGTGGGCTGGGTCATCGTGGGCGGGCTTGGCTTTGCCACCGTGTTCACCCTGTTCCTCACGCCGGTCTTCTATCGCTACGTGGCGGTCTGGGGGGCAGAGCCGGGGATGGCATCAAAACGTCTGACCCGCGAGGCGGCGGTCTGACGAAAACCGCGGGGCCGGTCGCAAAGAACCGGCCCCGTGGTGGTATCTCTATCGGGGTACGAGACGGGTGTTTGGCCCTTCGCCCCCAGCAATCAGTCGATATGGGTGACCAGCGTTTCCGCCGGTTTGCGTACCTTTTTCATCGGCGCCAGCCAGTCAGAGTCCGCGTCGCGGTAGCCCAGAGGCAGCAGGATCACCGACCGCAGGCCGCGCTCTTTTAGGCCCAGAATCTCGTCTACCTTCGCTGGGTCGAAACCCTCCATCGGGGTGCTGTCAACCTCTTGTTCAGCGGCGGCAACCAGTGCCACCCCAAGCGCGATATAAGCCTGACGCGCGGCATGGGCGTAGTTTACCTCGGCATCGCGGGGCAGGTAGTTGTTTTTCAGGTTCTCGTAATAGGCGCTGAGCAAGGGCAGGTCGCCACGGGCTTCGACATTCAGATCGGTGACCGCGTCGATGCGGTCTTTGGTGTAGTTATCCCACGCCGCGAACACCAGCAGATGCGACCCTTCGGTGATCTGGGTCTGGTCGCTGGCGGCTTTCTGGATCTGCGCCAGCTTGTCGGGATTGGTCACGACCAGCAGCTCGAAGGGCTGAGTGCCGCTTGAGGTGGGTGTCATGCGGATAGCTTCGACGATGGTGTCGACTTTTTCCTGAGGGACTTTCTTGGAAGGGTCCATCTTCTTGGTCGCATAGCGCCAGTTCAACTGCTCTAGTAGGGTGCTGGTCATCGTGATCATCCTGTTTTTGGCCGCCTCGGGGCGGCGTGTGTACCGGCGCGATGTAGGAATCCCCGCGCCCCTACACAAGGAGACCGGCGCAATTTGCACCGGTCTTAGTTGGTGTAAGGGCGTCAGGTCAGGATCAGATCGACCGGCCCGCCCCGTCCCAGTAGGGCGCGCGCAGGCGGGGTTTGAAGATCTTGCCGCTGTCTTCGCGGGGCAGGGCCTCGTGGAAATCGACGATCCGTGGCGCTTTGAATCGGGCCAGTTTGCCGTCAAGGAAATCAAGCACCGTCTGTTTGTCGGCGCTATGCCCGTCGGCCAGTTCAACCGCCGCGACGATCTGTTCGCCAAATTCGGGGTCAGGTGCGCCAAAGACGGCGACATCGCGGATGAAGGGCGCGCGCATCAGCACCGCTTCGATCTCGGCGGGAAAGATATTGGCCCCGCCCGAGATGATCATGTCTTTCTTGCGGTCCGTAATGAACAGGAACCCGTCCTCATCCACCGATCCCAGATCCCCGACAGAGAAATGCCCGTGCTTTTCAGCCGAGGCGCGGCTTTCGGGATCGTTGGAATAGTCGAACCCGCCGAAGGCATCCATACGGGCATAAATCTCGCCCACCTGACCGGCGGGCAGCTCGTTCCCATCGGGGTCAAGGATCATCAGCGTGCCACCCATCTGCATCCGCCCTGCGGTGCCGGGCCGTGCCAAAGCGTCTGCCGAGGATACCATCGTCATGAACCCGATCTCTGTCGCGCCGTAGCTTTCCCAGAACACAGGCCCCCACCAGTCGATCATCGCAACTTTCAGATCATGTGGCCACGGTGACCCCGTTGAGACGCAGAATTCCACCGAGGACAGGTCATATTTCGCCTTCACCTCTTGGGGAAGCTTTAGCATCCTGCTCATCATGGTGGGGACCAGATAGATATGGGTGATGCGCTGAGCCTCGATCGTGGCAAGGAAGCTTTCGGGGTCGAACTTGGGCGCGACAAAGGTCGATACGCCAGGGGTGACCAGCGCTGCAGAGGTCAGCGTTGACGGCGCCGAGTGATAGATCGGCGCGGCCGTAAAGAACCGCGACCCGGGTTTGAGTTGCAACATCTCGGTGCCTACACGCGAAAGCACCTCTTCAAAGTCGCGCTTGGGCCCGCCCCCCAAACGCCGCACGCCCTTGGGCTTGCCGGTAGAGCCCGAGGTATAGCGCATCAACGGGCGCATCATCTCGCGCGGGTTGATGGGGTCGGCAGCATCTACCAGCGCGGACCATTCCGGTGTCTCGGGGTCTGTCTTTGCGGCGGCTTCATCAATGCCATAAGCTTTACGCAGCGCGGTATCAGGGGTGACCGCGATGACCGTGCGCCCTTCAAGGGCGGGACGCAGCGCGTCGATCAGATCACGGTGGATGATCACGAACTGTGCGCCGCTGTCGTCACAGATGGCACCAGCTTCTTCTGATGCAGCGTGCCAGTTCTGCGCCACGATGACCGTGCCCGCCATAGCCGCAGCGCGCATGACCTCGAGCTGGGTCAGATCGTTGCGCATGATAAGCGCCACAGGCACATCCGCCCCCGCCCCCAGATGCGTCAGCGCCGCAGCGCCCTGCGCCGCGCGCTGTTCAAACGCCTCTCGTGCAAGCTTGCGATCAAAATCCGCAATCACCGTATCCGACATTAGATGTACTCCCATCGTGCCAATGCCTGCCCGCCACCTTGGGGCGTGCAAGTTGTTTCGTTCCCTTACGCTAAGGTAACCTTACTTTGGGGAAGGGTCCATCGGGGGCCATCGCGCGACGTTACGGCAGAGCGGATTTCTCTTAGGTGAATCGGCACTTGACGGCTATACCGGAAATATATTCTGTTTTTCACAGATGTCTTGGGAGGGATAATCGTGGATGTACTGATTTCGGTCGTCTTGCCGCTTGGCTTGGCGTTTATAATGTTTACTTTGGGTGTCGGGCTGACACCTGCGGATTTCGCCCGTGTCGGGCAGCGGCCGCTGGCGTTTTTCATCGGGGCGCTGAATCAAAGCATCCTGCTGCCGCTCGTGACCTTTATCTGTGTGCTGGTCTTTGGCATCCGCGCGGAAATGGCCGTGGGGTTCATGATTCTGGCGGCCTGCCCCGGTGGGGTGACCAGCAATGTGATCTCGAAGCTGGCCAAAGGGGATGTGGCGCTGTCGGTGTCGCTGACAGCGGTGATCAGCCTTGCCAGTGTTGTGACCGTGCCGCTGATTTTGGGGCTGTCGATGGGGTATTTCATGGGCGACGCCGCGCCCGAGATCGATATCACCAAAACCGCTGTCACCATGTTTGCCTTGACGGTGGTGCCGGTCACGCTTGGCTTGGGGGTGCGTGCAATGGCCCCTGCTGCGATGACACGGGCGGAGCCGAAGCTGAGCGCGATAGCGACGATCCTGTTTGCGGCGATCGTGCTGGCGGCGCTGGCGGCGAATTGGGCGCTGTTTGTGGAAAATATCGTGGTGATCGGGCCGGCGCTGCTGGTCCTGCTGGCCGCGCTGACCACCATCGGCTTTGTCGTGCCGCGGCTGCTTGGCCGGTCGGCGACCGAGGCCAAGACCATCTCGGTCGAGACGGGGGTGCAGAACAGCACCCTAGGGATCGCCGTCGCCGCGATCATCGTCGGCGGCGAGAGCGGGTTCACCGCCTATGCGCTGCCGTCGGCTGTTTATGGTATCCTGATGTATCTGATCATCCTACCCGTCGTTTTGAAATACCGCCGCATCGGCACTGCGTAAGGAGCTTTGCATGAACACCTCTGACGTTATTATCGTGGGCGGCGGCCTGGCCGGACTGGTCGCCGCAGCCGAACTGGCTGATCGTGGTAAACAGGTCACCGTCATCGATCAGGAACCCGAAGCCTTTCTGGGCGGTCAGGCCTTCTGGTCCCTTGGCGGGCTGATGCTGATCGACAGCCCCGAACAGCGCCGGATGGGCATCAAGGACAGCCGCGAACTTGCGCTGCAAGACTGGATGGGATCGGCGCAATTCGACCGGCCCGAAGACGCGTGGCCGCGCAAATGGGCCGAGGCCTATGTCGATTTCGCCGCAGGCCCGATGCGCAGCTGGCTGTACGATATGGGGATGCGGTGGTTTCCCGTCGTGGGATGGGCCGAACGCGGCGGCAGCTTTGGGTCGGGTCACGGCAATTCGGTGCCGCGCTTTCACCTGACGTGGGGTGTTGGGCCCGGAACGATGGAACCATTCGAACGCCGCGTGCGGGAACATGAACAGGCCGGTCGCATCACGCTGAAATTCCGCCATCGCTGTTCGCATATCATCATGGAAAACGGCGCCGCGGTCGGTGTCTCGGGCGCGGTGCTGGCGGCGGACGGGGCATCGCGCGGCCAAAAGACCAACCGTGATATCGCGGGCGATTTCGAACTGCGCGCGCCCTCTGTCGTTGTCACCTCTGGCGGGATCGGCGGAGATTTCGAGCTGGTGCGCAAGTCATGGCCGACGGCGCGCCTTGGCCCCGCCCCGAAAGAGATGATCGCCGGCGTACCCGCCCACGTCGACGGCCGCATGATCGCCATTAGCGAGGCGGCGGGCGGCCAGCTGATCAACAATGACCGCATGTGGCACTATACCGAGGGCGTGAAGAACTGGGACCCGATCTGGCCCAACCACGGTATCCGTATCCTGCCCGGACCTTCGTCGATGTGGTTTGACGCAAAGGGCAACCGCTTTCCCGCGCCGTCGCTGCCGGGGTTCGACAGTCTGGGGTCTTTGAAGATGATCCTTGATACGGGCTTTGATTATTCGTGGTTCATCACGACGCAGAAGATCGTGAAAAAGGAATTTGCCCTGTCGGGGTCAGAGCAGAACCCCGATTTCGCTGACAAAAGCTGGGTCAAAGTCTTGCAGCAACGTATCCTGAACAAGGCCGCGACCCCCGCCGTCGAAGCCTTTAAAGAGCATGGCGAGAATTTTGTCGTTGCCCAAACATTGCCCGAGCTCATTGCCAAGATGAACGGGATGGAGGGCAATGATCTGTTGTCGCTTGATAAGATCGAGGCCGAGATTAGGGCCCGCGACATGCAGGTCGACAATAACTTTACCAAAGACGCGCAGATCATGGCGATCCATGCGGCGCGGAATTATCGCGGCGACAAGCTGCAACGTACGGCGAAACTGCACAAGATCCTCGACCCTGAAAACGGGCCGTTGATCGGGGTCAAGCTGAACATCATCACCCGCAAAACTCTGGGTGGGCTACATACAAATCTGGACAGTCAGATGCTGGATGCCTCTGGCACGCCGATCCCGGGGCTGTTCGCGGCGGGCGAGGTCGCGGGTTTTGGCGGCGGTGGGTATCACGGGTATAACGCGCTTGAGGGGACGTTTCTGGGCGGCTGCATCTTTTCGGGGCGGCAAGCGGGGCGGGCGGATACCATCGCCTGACCCGCAGGCGCTAATCCGACAGGTATTGCGCCAGATAATGTTCAAGCACTTTGGTCAGCTCTTGCGAATAGGGGCGAGAGCTGCGCCGATCCGCCTGCGCCGCGACCAGATCTTCCATCGCAAGGGAGATCTGGATCGTGGTTTTGGCCACCACCACCGGATCGCCACCCTGAAACCCGTCGGCGCCGCGCTCCCATCTGTTGCATAGAAAGCGGACCAGATCGTCGTGGTCGTCATCCTCGATCGCGAGCGGTCCGCGTTTCGTCGCGAAATGCAGCAGCAGGGGGCGGTAGTAGGGATGCCGCGCCAGATAGCTGCGCTGCACATCCAGTACGGCACGCAACCGGTCCCGCCATGTCGTATGGGCGTGAACATCATCAAGGCTGGCAAAAAGCTTGGCGCGTAATTCATTGGCGGTCTGCGAATAGAGCTCAAGCAGCACGTCATCAAGCGTGGGAAAATACCGATAGATAGAGCTGACAGGCACCTCGGCACGGGTCGCGATAGCGGTGGTGGTCAGGTCTTGCAACCGGTTCTCAGCCAGCAGCGCCGCCGTGGCGTTCAGGATGACATGCACGCGGGTCACCGCACGCGACTGGCGCGGCGTTTCACGTGTCCGCAAGGGGCCAAAGATGATCGGGACCATGGGTTTCCCTTTCTGCGCAGCGATGCGGGTTTCGGCAGTCCCTTAACGATAGGGGCGCAGACCCCCAAGCGTAAAGAGAGACGCTGCATCAAGGGATTGCCGCGAGGTGGTCAATCAATCACATATCACGATCATTTAGATAATTATAATCCGTTGGATTGATGTATCCGAATGGCCGATAGTGCACGGGACGCGACGATACTTAGGCACGCTATGACTGATACGACCCTCTCTGACCTTGTAAACGCTGATAAAACCACGCCATCGATCTGGCCGGGTCTGGCGCTTGCCGCCATCATCGCCGCGCTGGCCTTTGCGCTGCGGTATCTGCCGGGGGTGGGGATGCTGAGCCCGTTGATCCTCGCGATCCTTCTGGGGATGGCGCTGCGCAATACTCTTGGCACGCCCGAGGTGGCGAAGGCAGGGCTTGCGATCAGCATGCGACCGGTGTTGCGGGCGGGGATTATCCTGATGGGGTTGCAGCTAACGGTGGGGCAGGTTGCGGCTGTGGGCTGGGTGGGGGTCGCGGTGATCGCGCTGTCGCTGGCGCTGACCTTCGGGTTCACCACATGGCTGGGCCGCGTGCTGGGGGTGGATGCCAAGCTGACGCAGTTGATCGCGGCGGGCACGTCGATCTGCGGGGCCTCTGCCGTGATCGCGACCAATACCGTCACCCGTGGTCGTGACGAAGACGTCGCCTATGCGGTGGCCTGCGTGACGATTTTCGGCTCGCTCTCCATGATCCTGCTGCCCTTGGCCGAAAGCTGGCTGACCCTTGGCCCGCGTGGCTTTGGCCTTTGGACCGGCGCGTCGATCCACGAGGTCGCCCAGGTCGTCGCCGCCGCCTTCCAGCGCGGAGAGGAGGCCGGACAGTTCGGCACGATTGCCAAGCTCACGCGGGTGATGATGCTTGCCCCGATGATCCTGTGTCTGGGGGCGTTTGCCGCGCGGCGACGTCAGGGGCAAGGCGGTGGCGGCAAGGCCCCGATCCCGTGGTTTGTCTTCGGCTTCATTGCGATGGTCGGCGTGGCCTCGACCGGGTGGATGCCGCAGGCGGTGCTGGCCCCCGCGACCTCTGTGACGCAATTTTTGCTGGCGATGGCGTTGGCCGCGATGGGGCTGGAAACCGATCTGCGCAAACTCGCCGCGGCGGGGGGGCGTCCGGCCTTGCTGGGGGCGGCGGCTTGGGTTTTTATCATGGGGGTCAGCCTTGCGCTGATCATCCTGACGGGGGCTACCTGATGACACTGGACCAGTTGCGCATTTTCGTTGCCGTGGCAGAGCGTGAACACATGACCCGCGCCGCCGAAGCATTGAACCAGACCCAAAGTGCGACCAGCGCTGCCATCGCCGCGCTGGAAGAGCGTCATAACCTGCGCCTTTTTGATCGTATCGGGCGGCGGATTGTGCTGACCGATGCGGGGCGCGATTTTCTGGGCGAAGCCCGCGCCGTTCTGGCCCGCGCCGCCATCGCCACACAGCGGCTGGATGATCTGGCGGGGGTGAAACGCGGCAGGCTGCGGCTGGCGGCAAGCCAGACGGTCGCGAACTACTGGCTGCCTGCGGTGATCGCGCGGTTCCGCGGGGCGCACCCCGAGATCGCGCTGACGGTGCGGATCGGCAACAGCGACGACGCTGCCCGCGCGGTCGAGGCATTGCAGGCTGACATCGCCATTATCGAGGGGGACTGCCACCTCACCACACTCCGCGCTAAGGCGGTGGCGGGGGACACGCTGCGGTTGGTGTTCCCAAGCGACGCCAAGGGGGCTGATCTTTCACCCAAACGCTTGCGCCAGACCCCTTGGATCCTGCGCGAAGCAGGGTCAGGCACGCGCGACAGTTTTCTGCAGTGGCTCGGACGGCAGGGTTTGGGGCTGGAGGATCTGGAAAACACGCTAGAGCTTCCGTCAAACGAGGCGGTGTGCAGCGCGGTCGAAGCGGGTATCGGTGCCGCGCTGCTGTCTGATCTGGTGGTCCGCAGGTCGATCGAGGCGGGGCGGATGGTCGACGTGCCCATAGACACCCCGCAACGACGGTTTCACATACTGACCCACGCCGAACGCCAGCCAAGTGCGCTTGAAGCCCGGTTCATCCACCACGCCGAGACAAGCGTTTAGGCTCCGCTGCTAGATAAGCTTCTGCCGCGCATCAGGAACAGTGGCAGGCGCCATTTTGGCGGCCTGAATCATCGCGGTCTTACACCGCCACGCGGGCAGGCGGATGACGGCGCGGCTGTGATCCACCTCTGCGTGAACTTCGAAATCGCCGCCGTGCATCTCGACCAGCTTGCGGGTCAGGGGCAGCCCCAAACCCAGCCCGCCCTTGGTCGCGCGGTGGTCCAGCGACCCGCCCACGACAAAGGGTTTGTAAAGTTCGGCCAATTCGACATGTTCGTCGAAACTGCCGTTGTCGCGCACCGAAACCTCGATATTTCCGTCCATGTCCTGAAACGTCTCTAGGGTGATGTCGGTCCCGCCGTGCATCACGGCATTCAACACCAAGGCTGTGACGGCAAGTTCGATCTGCTCGGCGTCCACATGCAGCGTATCCAGCATCACAGTATCACGAAGCGTGACCGTTTTGGCCGCCGCATCCGTGGTGGGGAACTGCAACCCTGCAACCGCGCTCAGGATCGCGCCAAGATCGCAGTTTTGTTCGTTTAACCGCAGTTCGCCAGTGCTGGCGTTGCTATAGGACAGGATCGTTTCGATCAGTTTCGTTAGGTGATCCACCGACCGACGGGCCGAATGGATTAGCGTGGGGTTGGTGCCGGTGCTTGCTGTCGCCTCCAACAGTTTAAGACTGCCGAAAAGTACGGTCAGCGGCGTGCGCAGCTCGTGCCCGACCAATGTCAGGAAGGTCGATTGCGCGGTTTTATCCTGCTGCACTTCGGGGGCTTCGGGTTGGCTCCGCTCTAGCGCTGCAACGACGATACGACCCAGATCGGTGAGCAGGGCAATCTGCTTTTCCGAAGGGTATTCATGGGGCTTCAGGTCCAGCGCGCACAGGCTGCCAAAGCGGTGACCGGTGGACAGGATAAGCGGCACACCAGCGTAATAGCGCGCCTCCGGCCCGCCCTTGGCGACCATCGGGTGCCGTTCAAAGCGGGCGTCCTTGCTGAGATCGGGCACGATCATCGGCGCGTCGGACATAATTGTATGCGCACAAAAACCGGTGTCCTTGGGCATCGGGTCTAGATGCATGCCCACAACGGATTTATACCACTGGCTGTCCTCTTCGACCACGCTGATATGGGCAATCGGACAGTCGAGAAGGGTGCGCGCCGCCTCGCATATCGTGTCAAACAACGCTTCGTTTTGCGCGGTCAGTCCCGGAATATCAAAAACGGCGCGCAGGCGGGCTTCTTCGTTAAAGGGGATGGGATAGGTTCTCATGCGGGGCTCCTTGGCTTTGGGTCAACTTGGTTAACAAATTGGGCATTCCTGCGGTCGCTTCGTGTCAGGACGGGGGGATAAGTAAGGTATGTTGACGTCACGGAAGTTGCGGTGGGCCGCCCACACATATGGTGGTTTCCAATCGCGGCGTTCCCTCCTATCGTTGCATCAATACGCAGGGCGAAGGGGGCGGACCGATGACATCCCACGGGCATGATCACGACGGTGATCATTCACATCTGACAGAGACCGAGGCGCGGGTGAGGGCGCTGGAAAGCCTGCTGAGCGCCAAGGGCTACATCGACAGCGCGGCGGTGGACCGGATCATCCAGACCTACGAGACAAAGATCGGCCCGCGTAACGGCGCGCATGTGGTGGCGAAATCATGGGTCGAGCCGGAATTCGAGGCATGGCTGCGGCGCGATTCTTCGGCGGCGATCCATTCGCTTGGGTATCATTCCCGTCAGGGCGAGCATATCGAAGCGGTTTTCAACTCGGACGAGGTGCATCATCTGGTCGTCTGCACGCTGTGCTCTTGCTACCCGTGGTCGGTGCTGGGACTGCCGCCGACGTGGTATAAATCGCCTCCCTTCCGGTCGCGGGCGGTGATTGATCCGCGTGGTGTGCTGGCGGAGTTTGGCGTGACCCTTGATTCGGAGACGCGGGTGGAGGTGCATGATTCAACCGCCGAGATTCGATATCTCGTGATCCCGCAGCGCCCCGCGGGAACCGAAGGCTATTCCATGGAACAGCTGGCCGATCTGGTGACTCGCAATGCGATGATCGGGACAGGGCTGGCGCGCGCGCCGCAGGTGGCATCATGAACGGCGGGGCGGACCTTGGCGGGATGATGGGCTTTGGCCCTGTGGTGCAAGAAGAGGACGAACCGCTGTTTCACGCCCCCTGGGAGGCCCGCGCACTTGGGATCGTGGTGGCGCTTGGGGCCTGCGGGCAGTGGAATATCGACGCTGCGCGATCCGCGCGCGAGGATATGCACCCGGGCGATTATACCCGCACGCCGTATTATGCGATCTGGCTGAAAGCGGCCAAGCGGTTGATGGTGGAGAAGGGGATGCTTACCGAGGCAGAGATCGCGCAAGCGGTGCCGCTGACCCCCGCCGCACCGATCAAACGCAGGCTTGCTGCCGAAGATGTCGACGCCATGTTGGCGGCGGGTGGTCCGGCAGATCGGCCCGCGACAGGCACACCCGCATTTGCTGTCGGGGATCAGATCAGAACGATCAACAACCATCCCGCAACCCACACCCGCATGGCACGCTATGCCCGCGACAAGATCGGTACGATCACCAAGGTGCACGGGTTTCACGTCTTTCCCGATAGCAATGCGCAAGGGCAGGGCGAGGATCCGCAATGGCTGTATCAGGTGGCCTTCTCGGCGCGCACGCTTTGGGGCGATCAAGCGCGCACGGATGACAGCGTGACCCTTGATCTGTGGGAACCCTACCTAAGGACCGTATCATGACCCTGCCCGATCTTTCGCTTTTGCCCGATATTGCGCTGTCGGATGATGAACCGGTGTTTGACGCGCCGTGGCAGGCGCAGGCCTTTGCGATGGCGGTGTCCCTGCATCAATCGGGGGCCTTCACATGGGCCGAATGGGCGCAAGCGCTGACCGCAGAGGTGCATTCAGGGACAGAGCGTGACTACTACCAGCACTGGCTGACCGCGTTGGAAAAGATTGTGGCGCAGAAGCAGCTGACAACGGCGGGCGAGCTGGCGGCTACGAAAGAGGCGTGGCACGAAGCTGCGGCGCGGACGCCTCACGGGCAAGCTATCACGCTGTGAAGGGCTCCGGCGCAGGAAACTCCGCGCCGGAGGCGATGTCTTAGCGGCCGACCCAATCGGGCAGGAACATCACGATATCGGGCACGGCGATCAACGCTGCCACGATCAGCAGATCAACGATGACGAACCAGAACACGCCCTTGAAGATCGTGGACAGCGACGCGGTATTGCCGACCACACCTTTGATCACGAAGACATTCATCCCCATGGGCGGCGTGATCATCCCGATCTCGAGCAGCTTGACCAGCACCACACCGAACCACAGCAGGCTATAGCCCGTCTCTTCGACGATGGGCAGAACGATAGGCAAGGTCAGCAGCATCGCACCGACGGGCTCCAGCATCATGCCAAGCGCGAGATAGACGCAAACGATGCCAATCATGATCAACAGCGGCGCGGCACCAAAGCCCAGGATCGCATCGGACAGCGCGTCCCCGATCCCTGACAGCGCCAGAAAACGTGTCAGCAGGCTGGCACCCACGGCGATGATCAGCAAAGCGGCGGTGGTGGTTAGCGTTTCGGTGATCGCCATGCGCAGTGCCTTGAACGTCAGCGTGCGGTACAGCAGGGCCACGATGGTCGACAGCATGGCCCCGATGGCGCCCGCTTCGGTCGGGGTGAACGCCCCGCCAAACAGACCCGCGAACACACCGATCACGATCAACAAGACCGGCCATGTCTGACCCAATGCCTTGATCTTTTCCGCGCGCGTCGCGCTGATTTGGACCGGAGGCGCGAGATCAGGGTTCATCTTCACCCGGACAAGGATCAGCACGATATAGGCGACCAGTGTGATCACGCCGACCACCAGACCACCCAGGAAGAGTGCGCTGACCGACTGACGCGAGATGATACCATAGAGGATCATCAGGATGGATGGCGGGATCAGGGCACCAATGGTCCCCGCCGCGGCAACGGTGCCCGTCGCCAGTTCGGGGCTGTACCGGTGGCGCACCATTTCAGGCACCGCGATTTTACCCATCGCCGCAGAGCAGGCGACCGACGATCCGGTCACAGCGGCAAAACCCGCGCAGCCAAAGACCGACGCAATCGCAAGGCCGCCCGGTAGGCTCGACAGCCAGATCTGCGCGGCGTTGAACAGCCCTTGGGTCAGCCTTGTGTGATAACAGATGAACCCCATGAACAGGAAGGCGGGGATAGAGCTCAGCACCCATGAATTGGCAAAGCTATAGGGCACGATCCCGAGGCTCCCCCAGGCGATGTTCCAGTTGAACATGGACCAAAGCCCGCCAAAGGACACGGCGATCAGCGAGATGCCAATCGGAATACGCATCAGGATCATCGCCAGCAGGATCGCGATAAAGATGCCTGCGATTTGTAACTCGGTCATTGTGCGTCTCCGCCGGCTAGATAGGGGTCTTCAACCTGCAAGGCGTTCAACCCGTGGGGGCGGCCGGTAAGGTGACATATGAATTTCCAGGCGGCGACGATCGACATCAGGCCAAAGCCCAAGGGCAACGCCAGATAGGTGGGCCATGTGGTCACCTTGCCGCCTGCCTCGATTGAATAGGAGCCGCCGATAAATTTCGCCAAAGCCTCGTCTCCGGTGCGGATCGCGACGGTGGCGGTCACAATGCAGGTCAGCAGCAAGGCCAGCCCCGCGAGAAAGCTTTGTACTTTGGTGGGAAACCTTTCGACCAGCAGTTCAACCGCGATGTGGCTGTCGTTTTGCTCAACAGCGGCGAGAGGCAGAAAGGCGATCGCGACCATATAAAAGGCCGAGACGTAAAGAATAGTAGAGTTCAGCGGCGTATCGAACGCAAAGCGCATGACCACGTCGATGGTGACATGGGCAACCAGCATCAGAACAATGATACCAGCCAGCGAAGCGGTCAACGTGATCACCGCAGAGATCACTGACGCGATAAGTTTCATCGGAGTATCCGTTTGCAAAAGGGGCCGTCGGGGGGCCACGCGCATCGGCGCGGCACCCCGTTGTGATCAGCGGATGGGCGGCTTACTGGGCGTAAGTCGCTGGGTCCACTTTGGAAATCACCTGATCCCAGATCACTTGGTTCAACGCGTCAGCGCTGTCCACGTCGACCACCAGATCGTTCCACTTGGCCAACAGGGGCTCGAAATCGGCGGCGATTTCATCGGCGCGCGCAACGTCATAAGTGTCTTTGAACAGGGCGGAAACGGTCTTGAGATCCTGACGCCCGAATTCTTTCACCGCTTCCAGCAGTTCAGGATCGGCCTCGTGGATGTTGATGCCCGCACCGCGCGCATGTTCGATCGCCGCGTTGTCGTCAGTGTAGAAGTTCCACGTGGTGTGTGCCGTCATCTGGCTGCCACCCCAGAGCAGGGCTTCGCGCGATGCGTCGTCCATGCCCTTCCAGCGATCCGCATTCACGTTCGCCGAGGAAACGCCCGCAAACACACCGCCCGGTACGGCCAGCGTGATGTCGGTGACGACTTCGTGCAGGTTGTAGTTTGTCAGCTCGGGCGCGGACAGCATGGCGCAGTCGATGATGCCTTGATCCAGCGCTTCATAGGCTTCGGAAACGGGCAGACGCACGCCTTGAGCCCCGAAAGCTTCGGCGAAACGCACGAAACCCGCACCACCGGCACGCAGACGCAGACCGTTCAGATCCTCGACGGAGGTGACTTTGACGTCCTTGCACAGCAGGTTGTACAGCGGGGTCACACCGCCACCGGTATAGACCTGATTTTGTGCGCTATATTCTTCCAGACACTCGGGGCATTTGGTGAAGGTGTATTCGACCATCGCGCCGGTGAAGGCCAGCGGCTCTTTACCCGTGGGCTCTTCCACAAGGTTCACCAGCAGGTTCATCTCGTGCAGGAAGAGGTTGGTGGAATATTCCGCCGGGTAGTAGGGCGGCAGCACAAATCCGACATCCGCCAGACCGTCGCGCACACCGGGCGAGGTTTCAGGCAGGCTCAGCAGCGACATCGCAAAACCGGTGACGTCGACTTCACCGTCAGAGCGTTCGGCCACGGCTTCGGCATAGGCATCAACGGCTAGACCGATGGCAGAGTTATTCGGATAGCCGTAGGCAAAGTTCAGACGCTCTTTCGCGCTGGCCTGACCGGCGATGGCAACAGCAGCGACCAATGCGGTGACTGCGACGGATGATTTATAAGTCATGTATGTCCTCCCAAACATATATTTCGGGTCACACAACCGCGCAAAGCGCGCGGCCGAGCCCTTGATTTTCGGTACTCTGCACACCGTCCATTCCCACGGTCTGCCCTGTTGGTCCTGAGTTTTGGCGGCCCAACATTCCGAGTAGTATGTTACTCTCGTAACAGGGCGCGCGGGTGTCAATAGCTGTCGGTGATGTATGTGCGCTAACTGATAATTACGGGGGGTCCGCTGACACAACGGCTTGTCACAGCCGTTTTTTTCGGCTCAGTATTCACGCTACACGGGCAAAACCCCCCGTTCTTTACCGCGCTACCGCTGTCAAAGGCTGAACCGAATGGACGAACACATCGATGATGATAGGCTGACGGACGCCACCGAGGGGGCCGTGCCCAAGCACGACAGCCGCCGCGAGATCATCGAGGCGGCTGCGCAGTGCTTTATGCTCAAGGGGCTCGACAAGGCGACGATGGACGATATCGCCGATGTTCTGGGCGCGACAAAGGGGCGGGTGTACCACCATTTCCGGTCCAAGAACGCGATCTATTTCGCGGTGTACCGACAGGCGATGCAATATTGTTTTGACGCGATTACCCCGCTGATATCATTAGATACTTCCAACATCAGCAAGCTTGAATTGATGGCCCATGCCCATGCGCGTGTGATGATGGATACGCTGCCCTATCAGCGCAGTATCCGCTTGGGCGTAGAGGTCTATTTGCGCGGCTCCACCACAGAGGCAGAGCGCGGCGTGCTGCGCGAGCTGATTACCCTGCGCAACGATTATGAAAACCTCTACCGCGACGTGCTGCGCGCGGGTGTGGCGCAGGGGGAGTTGGACGTGCCGAACATCGAAATCGCCAGCCGTGCGTTGATGGGTGCATTGAACGGGCTGGTTGACTGGTACCGTATCCGTCCCGATCAATCCGAGGGGGAGCGCGACGCGCTGGCCCGTGCCTTGGCGCATGCCGTGGTGCATGGCACCACGGCATAATCCGTTTTCCTAGGCCGGTTTGGCCGCCGCATCCGCGCGTCGCTCTTTCGCGAGATAGGTGTGGTACAGCGCGGGCACACCGATCAGCGTCAGAACAGAGGCAAAGCCCAAGCCGCCCATAATCGTCACCGCCATCGCAGCAAAGAACGAATCGGCCAGCAGCGGCACCATCCCAAGGATCGTCGTGACCGCCGCCAGAACCACAGGGCGCAAACGGCTGACACTGGCGGTGACAATGGCGTCATGCTGGTTCAGGCCGTTTTCTTTCTGCACGTCGATCTCTTCGACCAGAACAATGGCGTTCTTGATCAACATCCCCGACAGCGACAGCAGCCCCAGCAGCGCGGTAAAGCTGAACGCCAACCCCGAGAACAAGAGCCCCAGTGCCGCCCCGTTGATCGCCATGGGCACAATGGTCCAGATCACCGCTGTCTGGCGTAATTTGCCGAACAGCAGAATGGTGATCAACAACATGGTCCCGAAGCTCAGCGGCATCTGCTTGCCAAGCGAGGCCTGCGCGTCGCCTGCGTTCTCGAACTCTCCGCCCCATTCAAGGGTATAGCCGACCGGCAGTTCGATCTCTTCGATCAGCGGGCGGATCTGCGGGAAGACGGTGGGCGGGGTGACGCCTTCGATGACATTGGCTTGTACCGTGATCGTCTGCACGCGGTTGCGCCGTTCGATCACCGCGTTTTCGGCGGTGACCTTGAACCCGTCAATCACTTGGCTCAGCGGCAGGTAGTCCCCAAGCGCGGCGGAATAGACGATCTGGTCGGGCAGCTGCCCGTTGCTCGCGGATTCCGCACGCGGCACCCGCACGATGATGTCGATCAGCCGGTCCCGTTCGCGGTAGGTGCCCGCGGTGATCCCGTTGGTCGACAGGGCAATCGCATCCGCCACATCGCTGCGCCCGATGCCCACGGCCTGCGCACGGTCCTCGGCATAGACAGGGCGGGTCACAAGCACTTTCTCGCGCCAATCGACATGTTCGGTATGCAGCAACGGGGTTGCGTCACGCAGGATATCCTCTGCCTGATCGGCCAGATCGCGCAGCACTTCGGGGTCAGGCCCTGAAAAACGCGCCTCGATATCCGACCCGCCACCGGGGCCGAAAATGATCCGCTTGGTCTGCACCTCTGCCCAGGGCAGCGCGTTAATCGCGAACTGGTCAAGGTCTTCACGCAGTGCGGGGATCGCGTCAGCCGAGGTGGCGCGCACCACCAGCTGCCCGATCGACGGGTCGCTGTCCCCGGGCGTGTAGGTCAGAACATAGCGTGTCAGACCGGCACCGATGGTCGTCGTCACAGTGTCCACGTCGTCGCGCGCCAGCAGCCAATCCTCGATCACCGCAAGATCGCGGGAGGTCGACTGGATAGAGCTGCCCTGCTCAGCCTTGTATTCAAAGTAGAACAGCGGCGTGTTGGACGCAGGGAAGAACTGCTGTTTGACCTGACCAAAGATCATCACACAAGCCACCGTGGTGCCGATCAACCCGACAAACACCAGCCAGCGGAACCGCAGCACCAGCCGGACAAGATTGCCATAGCTGCGGAAAATCGGGCCGTTATACCCGCTGTCGTCATCCGCCAGCCCGCCGATCTTCAGCATATAATGCCCCAGCAAAGGCGTCACAGTCACCGCCACGACCCACGACATCAACAACGAGATCGCGATCACCGCAAAAAGCGAGAACATGAATTCGCCCGTGGCGTCAGGCGACAGGCCGATCCCGGCAAACGCCATGATCCCGATGACCGTGGCACCCAGCAGGGGGATCTGCGTATTCTGCGCCGCTGTATCCGCGGCGGCGACCGAGGGCCGCCCCTTGCGCATTTCCTGCTGCATGCCTTCGGCGATGACGATGGCGTTATCCACCAGCATCCCCATGGCGATGATCAAAGCACCAAGGCTGATCCGTTCAACTTTGACGTCGAACAGATACATGAAGAAGAACGTGGCCAGCACGGTCAGCAAAAGCGATACGCCGACAACAACCGAGGCGCGGACGCCCATGAACAGCGCAAGCACCCCGATCACCACGCCCACGGACATGGCAAGCGACAAAAGGAAGCTGTTGTTGGCTTCGTCCACGACGCGGTGTTGTTCGTAGATCGGGGTGATCTCTACCCCGACGGGAAGGAAGGTTTGCAAGGTCTCAAGCTGCGCTTCGACGCGTTTGCCGACCTCGACGATGTTCTCTGATTGCAGGCCGGAAACGCCAAGGGTGAAGACCTCTTGCCCGTCTTGGCGCAAAAGGTGATCGGGCGCGTCCACACGGCCCCGCGACACGGAGGCCACGTCCAGCAGGTTCAACACCTCGCCCTGAAAGCCGAAGGTCAACGCGCTGATTTCATTGACACTATCATCGCCCGAGGGACCGTCTATCCGCAGGTTGGTATCACCAGTTTCGACAAAGCCGGTGGGGTTGATCGCTGTGGATTCACTGATCGCGCCGATGATCACGCTAGGATCGATGCCAAGCTGTGACATCTTTTGCGACGACGGTTCGACAAAAATCGCCTCTTCCGGCAGCCCGTCAATATCGACATTGGCAACGCCGTCGACCGTCAGCAGGTCACGCCGGATAAAGGTCGCGATTTCCCAGATCTCGGAATCCGAAAAGCCGGGGGCGGAGACGGCATATAGGATGCCGAAAACATCGCCAAAGTCGTCGTTCACCTGTGATGGATAGGCCCCCGAGGGCAGTGAGCTTGCCGCGTCAGACACACGGTCTCGCAGATCGTCCCAGACCTGTGGCAGCTCGGTCCCGTCGTATTCGTCCTGCATCTCGACTTCGATCACCGACAGCCCGTGGGTATTGCGCGAGGTGACTTTCTTGACCTCATCCATCTGCTGGATTTCGGCTTCTAGCACTTCAGAGATTTCGGTCGCCACCTCTGCCGCGCTGGCACCGGGATAGGCGGTGGCGACGATGGCGGATTTCAGGGTGAAGGTCGGGTCTTCCAGCTTGCCGACAGACAGGTAGCCAAACACACCACCAAACAGGGCAAAGAGGATGAAAATCCACGTATAAAGCGGATTTTCAATGGAGAAACGCGCAATTTTCATAGTTTACTCGATGCTCAACCCGTTGAAGGGGCGCACGGTGTCGCCCTCGCGCAGCAGCTGTGTGCCCGCGCCAACAACCAAGGTGCCCGGCTCAAGCCCCGTGGCGATAATATCTGTGCCGGTATTTGAAGAAACGTCGACGTTGACCCAGCTGACCTGACCCTGTTCGCCGGTTTCGTCCGGGGTATAGACCATGACCCGCGCCTGATCCTCAGCCATAACCACGGCAGAGGGGGGCAGGGTCGTCGCAGTGTTGTCACCGGCCGCGATCCGCGCGGTCACGCTCATCGATGCGCCGGGGATCAGTTTCGGTGTGACCTGATCAGAGGGCAGCGCCAGCGTCACGCGGTAGCTTTGCCCGATGCTTTGCGTTTCGGCGTTGAATTCGCGCAATTCAAGCGGGACACCACCGGAAAATAGCGGCGAAGTGCCGGTAAATTCGACGTCAGCCGTGTTTGAATACATCTGAAACATCTGTTCGGGAACGTCGATCTCGACGCGTACTTCCGACATGTCATGCAGTCGCACGATGGCCTGACCCGGAGAGACATTGGCATAATTCGGCGTCAGACGCGAGGCGACCAAGGCGCGGAAGGGGGCGATCAGCGTCGCGTGGTCCAGCGCCTCGCGGGCCTCGCTCAACGCGATCCGCGCCAGATCGCGGGCGGTTTCCGTATCCTGCGCCTGTGCCGTGGAGACTGCATTGCTTTTGGCCAGCGTTTGCGAGCGTTCAAAATCCCGTTCGGCTTGGGTCAGCTGCACCTCGGCACGCTGTACCGCGCGTTCAAACGGCACCGGGTCCAGCGCCGCGATCTGCACGCCTTCTTGCAGGAACTGCCCTTCTTGTGCGTCGAACATCACCATGCGGCCGCCAACCTCAAACGACAGGTCCACTGTTTCCAGCGCTGCGATCTGGCCAAAAAAGACCCGCTGCACCTGCGACGCGGCACCGCCCGCCTCTATCAATTTGACCGACCTTAACGGCGCGGGCGTGCCCGAGGGGGTCAGGTCATCCGCGTCCTGTGCAACAAGAGGCGTCG